>NZ_JBWGPQ010000012.1:0-11647 GCF_056331585.1 Thermanaerothrix sp. | reverse complement strand
CCCCACATTCCTCACCTACACCGTCCAGCCTGAAGAGACCATTTTTAGCATTGCCGAACGATTTGGGTTGCGCGCAGAAACCATCTTATGGGCTAACCAAGCCCAACTTCATGATAATCCCCACCGCCTCAAGGCCGGGATGGTCTTGCGCATCCCGCCGGTAGATGGTTACTTCTATATTTGGCAATCCGGAGATACGTTGGAGCAAATTGCCCAAACCTACGGGGTCAACGCAGAAGATATTGTGAATTGGGCAGCAAACGATCTCGATCCCCAAAACCCCGATGCCTCGCTTGTGCCGGGCAAAGAACTCTTTATCCCGGGTGGGCAACCGCCTTTTGGTCAAGCCACGCTTCCCACCCCGGCAACACCCCAACCATAACAACGGCCCTTCGGTGATTTGCCGTGCTTATGCACCAGGTAATAACCATCGCAACAGCCAGTAGGCCACCATCCCTACCAGAATGGTCAGGAAGACATTACGGGTGCGATACGCCACACCAACCGCTACGGCTCCGGCCAGTAAGCGCGGATTAGAGAATGAAAGGGCGAGATGCTGATCATAGGTCACCAGTTCTGGGGTGATGATGGCGCTGAGCACGGCCACCGGGACAAAGTAAAGCGCCCGTTGTACCCATGCTGGCAATCTCAACTGCCCCCACAGCACAATAAACGCTAAACGGATCAGATAAGTTAATCCCCCCAGGATGAAGATTATACCCCAGATCATTGTGTCCGCCCTTCCAGCCATAAGCCCACCCCAATCGCCATCAGGCTGGAGAACACCAGCCCCAGTTTAAACGGCAACCCCATCAACACCACGGCCAATCCTCCAGCAGCCAGTGCCGTTAGCCCATCAGCCCGGTGGCGCAGACCGGGAACCACCAGCGCGATAAATGTCAATGGTAAGGCAAAGTCCAATCCCCAGGATGACGGGATGACCGCCCCCAGCAGGACACCCACGGCCGTGCTGACTTGCCAGGTTGCCCAAAGAGCCAGCCCCGCTCCCAGGAAGAACCAGTGCTCGCCACCCCGCTGCCCATTCTGGCGGTAATTTATAATTGCCACCGCATAGGCCTCATCGGTCAGCAAATAAGACAAGAGCGCTTTCCAGCGCAAAGACAATCCCTGCACCCAGGGCGCTACTGAAGCGCTGTAAAGCAGATGGCGCAGGTTGATCACAAAGCCGGTCAAGACAATCACCAGTGCCGGGGCGAGACTGGCGATCAACTGCACAGTCATGAACTGAGCCGAGCCGGCAAACACAACGCTCGACATCACCTGCGCCTGGAGAGGCGATAGCCCTGCCTGCAACGCCAAAACCCCGTAAATCATCCCAAACGGTACTACCCCCAAAAGAAGAGGCACTTCACTGCGCACCCCAGCCCAAAAGCGTGCCCACGGTTTTGGCTTCTGCATCGCTGTCCTCCTTCATGATCGGCTGCGGTTTCCCTATAGGCGCGTATTATACCCGCGCTCAACCGCAGTCTAAGGATTTGAGATACAATTTGAATTGAGCAACGTCATGCTTTACCTGGTCTCCACCCCTATCGGCAACCTAGGCGATATCTCATACCGCGCATTGGACACCCTGCGTCAAGTAGATTACGTGATCAGCGAGGACACGCGGCGCACCAGCGTGTTGCTGAAACACTTCGATATTCACAAACCCCAAATCTCGTTCCGTGAAGAAAACGAGAAAAAGGTCCTCCCTCGCTTGATCCACCTGCTACAAGAGAGAAAATCTTTAGCCCTAGTCACCGACGCCGGTACGCCGGGCATCTCCGACCCCGGTTATACGTTGGTGCGCGCAGCCATTGCCGCTAATATTCCCATCACGGCCATCCCTGGACCAACCGCACTCATTCCTGCCCTGATCCTCTCGGGTTTACCAGTGCATTCCTTTACTTTTCGCGGTTTTCCACCGCGTAAACCCAACGCGCGCCGGCGTTTCCTGGACGTGGATCGCGACAGCCCGCATACACTGATCTTCTACGAGAGCCCCTATCGCCTGCGGGAATTTTTGGACGATGCTTTGGCTGTCTACGGTGACCGACCCGCAGCCATTGCTAACGATCTCACCAAGATGTTCGAAACCATTTACCGCGGCAGCCTTTCGGAACTTAAAGCCCGTTTTGAGACCGAACCTCTGCGCGGTGAGTATGTCGTAGTCATTGCCGGCAAGGGCTATGCCGGTACGGCTTCAAAAACAAGTGATCCCACGGATGAATCCACATCCTAGGTCAGCGCAAACGGGTTAAAGCGGGTGTGAATATCATAATAATCCTCGTGCTCTGCCCGTTTGAGTGCATTGACGACCTGGTAGGTTAGCGGGGTCATCGCTACCTCAACCCCCACTTTGAACAGATAGTTGGTCAACACCAAGGTACCAAAAAGCGACCACGGAAAAACACCCGTAAGAGTCGCGACCAGAATAAACACCGCCGTATCCACCCCTTCCCCTACCAACGTACTGCCGATGGTGCGCGTCCACAACCAACGCCCCCGCGTCAGCACTTTCATGCGCGCCAGGACAATGGAATTACTAAATTCACCGGCCAGGTAAGCGACGAGACTAGCAACAACGATCCCGCCTGTAAACATTCCACCCAGAATTGCATCATAAGCCCGCTGGCCGGCATACTGCTCCCAAGTGGTCTCTCCGGGCAACCCACGGATGATCCAGAACATCAATGCGCTCAATCCTAGCATGGCAAAACCGGTCCAGATGACACGACGTGAACGGCGAAAGCCATAGACTTCGGTCAGGACGTCGCCGAAAATGTAACTAATCGGGAAGAGCAACGTTCCGGCATCAAATGCCAGGCGCACGCCGAAGATTGAGATACCCCAATCCACAATCTTAGCGGATGAAGCGATATTACTCACAATGAGCACGGTCACGAAAAGCGCCGTAATCAGATCCAGATACCGATAGGAACGCTCACCGTTCGTTTGTTTCATCAATCTACTCCTGAAACCGGCCAACAAAAATCGCGCTCCAAGTATAATCCAAGTAACCGAAATTCCTCCCGAACAAATTCGCATGCACCGCTTTTTCCTCCCCCCGGAAAACATTGGCAAGTCCCATGTTCGCTTTCCTGCCGAGACTGCGCATCAGATTCACGCTGTCCTACGCCTGCGCCCCGGCCACGAGGTTATCGTCCTCAACAACGGCGGACAGGCATTTCGGGTCCGGCTGGAAGATATTCGGCCTGCCACCGTAACCGGCATCATCCTGGATGAAATTCCCCTCACCGGTGAACCCAAAACGCATCTGACCCTTTTTATCGGTCTGACCCAACGGGAGAAATTCGAATGGGTGCTACAAAAAGGTACCGAGGTCGGCGTGAGTGCCTTTATTCCCCTGATCACCCGTCGCACCTTGGTGCGTGAGATTGAAGCCGCACACAATAAATATGCCCGCTGGCAGCGCATTGTGCAAGAGGCAGCAGAACAATGCGGGCGCGGGCGCATCCCAGAAGTGCATCTCCCGCTTGAACTGCCTCAAGCCCTACATTATCCCTGGCCAGGCCCAACGCTCTGCCTTGTGGCATGGGAAATTGAAACCCAAAATGGATTGCGGCAAATCCTTCATCATCTGCCGGCGCCACCCCGGCAAGTGGCATTGATGATCGGACCTGAAGGGGGGCTGAGCCTAGACGAGGTAACTCAAGCGCAAGAAGCGGGGTGGATAACCTGTTCGTTGGGCACTCGAATTCTACGCATGGAAACAGCGGCCATTGTGGGCGCTGCGCTCACCCTGCATGAACTCGGTGATCTCTAAACTGCAAATGAGGTGCGTTGTAAGACTAAACGCCGCGGGAGAAGGTTTTTCAGGCGATCCCGCAATACTCGTCCTCGCCCCAGGATGCGCCCCCGTTCATCCGTAACCATCACCACCCGATTTGACGGCAGGGGCAGGGAAGGAACAAAAGGAACATCCTCACCCTGAAGCCAAGAAGCAACCCTGTCAGAAGGAAGTTGTACCCGCCCGTGGGTGCAAAAACGCCCAAAGCGCACGATCCAATCATGGGTGGGCACCCATCCCTCTGGGGAATCCTCGGCCACCGCCAGGCCCAGGCTCAACACCGGCAAATCCCCAAAATGCCGTTCAAACGCAAGCGGGACGGCGTATAACGTTTCGTTTCGCCGGATCAGCCCGGCCTGATGGGCTTCTAAGGTGGCTTCCAAATCCAGCCCATACGCCTCACGAAAGGCTTCAGCGACTTGGTTAACATCGGCCGCTTTCATCCAGCGCCATGATTCGCGGCGACGTGGCCGCGGTAACTGCTTTTCCTCAACAGGAAACGACGCTAATTTGCGCAACCGCGCGGCGAAAAATCCTGCCGTATGAAACCGATGCGGCCACAGTCGCACTGCATGCTTCACTTGAGGGTGATAGGTATACCCCGGCACAGATTCCAAAGCCGGTGCAGGGGCCGGCAAATGATCTTCAACCGATTCAATTTCAAAAAGCCCCGGATAGCGACGCAAGGCAAGGTCTAAAACCCCCTCATCCTCTTCAGGGGCTAACGTGCAGGTTGCATACACCATCTGACCACCCACCTTGAGCGCCCTCAGGCCGCTGAGTAGTAATGCCACCTGCCGCTGTGCCAGGCGCCGCTGTTCGCCAGGCGTAATCGGACGCATAGGGTGGCTTTCCAATGGGCGCAGGGATTGCATACTACACGGTGCATCAAGCAAAACGGCATCAAAGGTTTCTGCATACCACCCACCCCAATGTTCCCCCGGGAAACCCGTCACCGCAACATTGATCGCGCCCCAAGATTGCAAAACCAGGCGCAATGCCGTCAACCGATCCCGCGAAGAATCGTTGGCCAAGACTAAGCCGCGATCTTCCGTGCGCGCGATCAGGTGGGTCGTCTTACCACCAGGCGACGCTGCCATGTCCAGCACCAGCGGGCGCGAACCAGCGGGAAAGTCAAACAACTCCACTGGCAACATGGAAGCCGCTTCTTGGATATAGTAATATCCCAAGCGATGCTCAATGGTCTGACTGATCGGCGTCGCGGCTTCCACCACCCACCACCCCATGGGACAAAATGGGATTGGCTCTAAACGCCAGCCATACCAGCCTGCCCAGGTATAAACATCCTTGGGTTCAGCCTTGAGGGGATTCATGCGGATTGCCGGAACAGGCGGACGTTCTAGTTCGGCCAGCAAGGCGTGCCATTCCTGAGGCGAGAGCAAAGGGCGTAAACGCACCAGGGCATCTTCCAGAACTTGTTCCGTCGTGGGCGAGGCTTTTTTTGCGTTCATCCTTTATCCACGCAGAAGACCACTTCGTTCTCAAACAGGACTTCTTGCACGTTCCAACCCAGCCCATTCAGGATGCGGTTCATCAGCCGCCGGTGGATGGGTAAGAGATCACGCTTTTGGCTCAAACTGCGCGTGGGAAGCGAGATCAGCAGCCAGCGCGCCGGGATTGCCCGGAGAAAAGGCCGCGCACACCCCGGCTGGCGTTCCTCAAAGCGATGAATTTCCTTGAAGAAAAAAGCCACCTCAGCCTGATCCCGAGGGGGTTCAACCAAAATATCCCGATGGAAGGCTTGGCCATGAATTCCCATCAATTCAAAGAAGCGGCGAATCAACTGTACACGAGGGTTATGGATATCAAAGGCAAGGTAGCGGATTTCGCGCGGCAAGCCCATCCAGGGCCAAGCCAGGGGATTCAGCCCACAGGCCAAATCTAGGATCGTGGCTGGCACGCCGGTTACCCCGAACAGGCGTTGATAAAATGCCTCCAGAAAAGGCAGACGTTCACGCGTTGAGGCATGCTGTTGGAGCAAGTGCCAACAAACCTGACGCACAGCCTCTTCCCCTTGCCGTGCCGCGTTTTCTAACGCCTGCACCGCCTGAAAATAATCCGGATCACCCAGATAAGGGGCAACAACTTGATGCAATATCCGTCGTGCTGCAGTTAATGCCTGGGCAGGTTTGGTATAACGCTTAAGAGCATGCGTCATAATATCCGTAAGTAGCGTTTCGGGTAAATCCAAAGCGCGATATTTAGGAGAATGGCGCGCCCATTGAACGAATTGCGCTACCCAGCGCTGCTCTTCCTGCACCGGCTTCATGGCACTGGTCTCCCTTTACGGATCAGGAATGCCAGTTCGGTGGGAAAGTCAAAACGCCAAATTGTCCAAGGTTTATCCGCTACCAATTCCTCAAAGTGACGGGCATAATTAACCCGCATGCCCTTACCACGACCACCCAGGCTGTACGTAGGGAACGAGACCAATAGATACTCAGCTTGAAGCGTTTCCAGCAAACGCCGACCCAGTGATTTATCGAGTTGTTCCAAGCAGGGGATGGCTTTAAGCAGAAAAACCACTTGAAACGGCTCTTCTGGAACCGCTAAGGTCAAGTCTTTTTGCTCCGCCTGACCCGCCAAATTCAAATGGCCAAAAAAGTGGTTGAGAAACGCGACCATGTCGGCATAAATTTCCCACGCAACGATCCTTGCCCCCTCAGCCAGCGGAAGCCAGGGCATGGCTAGGGGATTTAACCCACTGGCAAGGTCTAGCAGGGAATGGATTTGGCCGACCGGTGCCAACGTCTGTTGATAGAATGCTTCCAGGTAAGGTAAGCGCTCACGCGTTGAAGCATGCAAACGCATCATCTCCAGGCAAAATGCCTTCACTTCGGGGTGTGTCCGCTCTGCTGGAAGTGAACGCAATCGCTCCAGCCAAACGGCGTAATCTATCGGTCGTTCTAAATACGAGGCCGCAACTTGGTGCAGTTTACTGCGCACGGCCTTAACGGCTTCGCGAGATGAACGCCCCTTGGCCAGTTCCTGCTGAGCCAAAGCTCTGATCAACCCCTGCGCCAAGTGCTGATACCGTTCACAGGCCATGACCTGCCGCACCACATCCTCAAGTAATCCTTCATCCTGCGTCATGTTCCCCACCTTGGCGGAGCAGCGCGCTTAATCGGTGCATAAAACGCAAGTTGTGGATCGTTGCCAAGCGCTGATAAAGCCCATCTCCTAAAAGATACAAATGGCGCAAGTAACCCGCGCTGTAATGACGGCAACACAACGCATCACAATAGGGCGAAATAGGCTGATCTTGGCGTGTCAGGCGATCACTATCCATGTGCACAAACTCCCACCAAGACCCATCCTCGGGATCGGGTCGAGGGGGCCAGGATGTAAAACGATACAGTCGGCCATGGCGCGCATCACGCGTGGGCATAGCACAATCGAAAAGCCCGTAACCCAAATGATAACCACGGACCAGGTTTTGCGGATGACCAATGCCCAATGCATGCAAGGGAAACTGCGGGGGCACGCACTCGCGTACCCAAGCCAGAATATCGGTCAACAAGCGTCCTTGGCGATCCAGTGGCCATCCCCCAAAGCCAAAGCCATCAAAGCCAATGTCTAACAACGCCTCGGCACACTGGCGACGCAATTCTAACGAACCGCCCCCTTGGATAATGGCGAAAATCAAGGGTCGTTTGCCGTCCTTGGGGGAATGGTAATCCCACCAGCGCTGGTAAGCCACCTTGCTGCGCCGTGCCCAGGCTACCGTTAGATCTACTGCCTCACGCTGTGCCGACAGGGGTGCATCTACATGGGTGCAAACATCCAGACAAAAGATCACATCACTCCCAAACCGCAGTTGCCATTCCACCACCTTCTCAGGGGTCAAAAGGAATTTACGCTGACGCCCCTCAGGTAAATAATGAATCCCTTCGGCGGTGATCTTTCCCCGTTGGGGTTGTTGCTGGATCAGCGAGTAGGCCTGAAACCCTCCCGAGTCAGTAAAGATGGGTCCGGACCAACCGCTCATTTGATGCAATCCACCCAGGGCATTGACCACCATCGCCCCGGGCTTCTGCACCAGGTGGAAGGTATTCATCATCAAGGCAGGGGTCTCAATCGCCATTAAATCGGTGGCATCTACCCCCCGTACAACCCCCCAGGTAGCATCGGGCAGAAAGGCCGGAAAACTCAAGCGGCCATGTGTTAATTTCAGAGCGTTAGGCTGGGCATCTTGCATCGTTTGGATTATGCCCTGAGATGGCTCAGAGGGCAAGGTTGACCTGACGCGCTCTTTCGGTTCTGATGTAAAATGAGTAATGTCCTCAATTAACCTTAATCGGGCTGGGAAAAACCTGTCCGGAAATTCCAGGAGGTAGGATTATGGCTCAGCCGCGCGTTGTTCGTGCCCCGCGTGGTACCCAACTCACGTGTAAGTCCTGGCAGACTGAAGCTGCTTACCGCATGATTCAGAACAACCTCGATCCCGAGGTCGCCGAACGCCCGCAGGATTTGGTTGTTTATGGTGGACGAGGGCAGGCTGCCCGTAACTGGGAAGCCTTCGAAGCCATTTTAGCCTGCTTGCGCGATCTTGAGAACGACGAGACCTTGCTAGTGCAATCGGGCAAGCCGGTGGCGATTTTCAAGACCCATCCTGATGCGCCCCGTGTGCTGATCGCCAATTCTAACCTGGTTCCCCATTGGGCTACCCAGAAGCATTTTGACGAACTGGTCGCCAAAGGTCTGATGATGTTCGGTCAAATGACCGCCGGTTCATGGATTTACATTGGCACCCAAGGGATACTCCAGGGCACTTATGAAACGCTGGCAGCAGTTGCCCGCAAACGGGGCTGGCCTTCATTGAAAGGCAAATTCGTTCTCACCGCCGGCTTAGGAGGTATGGGTGGCGCTCAACCCCTAGCCATCACCATGAACGAGGGAGTCGGTTTAATTGTGGAGGTGGACCCCGCCCGTGCGCGCCGCCGCCTAGAAATCGGTTACGTAGACGAAGTTGTGAACGACCTGGAAGAGGCTATGACGCGCGTAGAAGAATGCCTGGAGAAAGATATCCCCCGTTCAATTGGGTTGATTGCGAATGCCGCTGACATTTACCCCGAACTGGCCATGCGGGGTGTGACCCCCGACGTAGTCACCGATCAGACCCCTGCCCATGACGTCCTGATGTACATTCCCAGCGGGTTAAGCGTAGAAGAAGCCGCTGAATTACGCGTAAAAGACCCCGGTGAGTATGAGCGCCGCGCAATGGCTTCCATGGCACGTCATGTAGAGGCCATGTTGGAATTTCAACGGCGCGGCGCCGAGGTGTTTGATTACGGCAACAATCTACGCCAGCGTGCTTATGATGCGGGGGTCAAAGAGGCGTTCAACTTCCCCGGATTTGTTCCGGCCTATATTCGCCCTTTGTTCTGCGAGGGCAAAGGCCCCTTCCGTTGGGTTGCGCTCTCCGGCGACCCCGAAGACATCTACCGCACCGATGAAGCGATCATGAAACTCTTCCCCGAGGATGAACATTTGCACCGCTGGCTGCGCATGGCGCGGGAGAAAGTGCCCTTCCAGGGATTACCGGCGCGCATCTGTTGGCTGGGCTATGGCGAACGAGCCAAGGCTGGCCTCAAGTTCAACGAGATGGTCGCCCAGGGTATCCTCAAAGCCCCGATTGTAATCGGGCGCGATCATTTGGACGCCGGTTCGGTGGCCTCACCCAACCGCGAGACCGAGGGCATGCGAGACGGTAGTGATGCCATCTCTGACTGGCCTATCCTTAATGCCCTGGTCAATACCGCTGCCGGCGCGACCTGGGTATCGTTCCATCACGGTGGGGGTGTTGGAATTGGTTTTAGCCAGCATGCCGGGATGGTCGTGGTCGCCGATGGGACGCCAGAAGCAGCACGGCGCTTGGAGCGCGTCCTGACCACCGACCCGGGAATGGGCATCGTACGCCACGCTGACGCCGGCTATCCCGAAGCCATTGCCGCCGCCCGCCACCATGGTCTGCGTATCCCCATGCTCAAGGAGACCCCTTAGCCGTGCGGATCTGGCGTCTGCTGGGATTCCTGTTTACCTTGGCGATTGGACTAGGCCTGGGGTTATACCTGGGATGGGGTGTCCTGGCTGCTCAGCCCAACGATACCTCACCGGACAGCCTGCGCGCGGATTATCGAGCTGACTATGTACTTATGGTTGCTGAAATATACCAACACGAAGGCAATCCTGACGCCGCCATTCAGCGCCTGGCCTTGTTAGGCGAATCGCCCCTGCGCCGTGTCCAAGAGGCTATCCTAACCGCCCAACAATTAGGATATGCGCGGCAAGATATCGAAACTCTGGCACGGCTCTTCCAAGCCCTCCAAACACACCCTGTGCCTACTGTTACAGAGATGCCATGACCTTCAATGAACTAGATGATGACGATCTCCACGCAGAGGCACCGCCACAACCACCGCTGTATCTACTTACCGGCCTGATTCTGGGGCTACTGCTAGGAATATTTATTGCGCGGGTGGTTAGCCCATTACAGTACGTGGATACTGCTCCAGCCACATTGGCCGAATCCTATAAAACAGTCTACCGCCTGCTTATTGCACAGGCTTACCAGGCTAATGGCAATCTGGAGCGAGCACGTCAGCGCCTGTATTTGCTCGATGGTGATCAGGCAAAGGATATCCTATCCCGCCAAGCCCAACAATGGCTGGCTGCGGGGAATAATTTGAATGCCGCGCGGGCGCTGGCCCAATTAGCCGCCGAGTTAGAGCAACCTAATCCATCCACACCGCCAATATCTGCCCCCACTCTTGAGATGAGTGCCGTCTCAACCCCGCCACTTTCAACGCTTGACCTCAATCAGGCTATCGCCACACCCACGCCATCCCCCTCACCCACATTAACCCCTACCCCCTGGCCAACATTTACGCCCCGCCCTTCACCTACGCCAAATACAGCCTTTCAATCCCCTTTCAAGTTGATTGAACAACGCTCATTGTGTGAACCCGGCGTTCCTCAAGGATTGTTGCAGGTTTTTGTGAGCGATCGCAACGGCCAGCCGTTGGCTGGTGTGCCCATCGTCCTGCTTTGGAGCAGCGGTCAAAACGTTTTTTATACCGGCTTCTACCCAGCGATTAGCCCAGGCTACGCAGATGCCTTTTTAGAACCCGATACCGTATACGATGTCCGCGCCGGAGATTTCGGCGAGACCGTGCGTGGCCTCCAAGCTCCTCAGTGCAAAACGCCCGATGGACAAACTTTCATCGGTGGCTGGCGGTTGGAGTTCAGTCAACCGTGATGTGATCATTCAAAGAGGGCTATAATTAGGGCGCTACTTAAGATATCTTTATCTCATTTGATCAGGGAGCCAGGCATGCGGCGTGAGGTTTTGACCTGGAATGATGTTGAACAATTGATTGATCACCTCATCCCTCAATTTGAAGTTGAATTTGACGCTATGGTGATGATCACCCACGGCGGGATTATTCCGGGCGGTTTACTGGCCGAGGCTTTGAAAATGAGCATCATCCTCACTGCTTCGGTGGATTTTCCCGCCGAACTTGAATACGAGAATCTCAAGGAAAAAGATAAAGACAAATCGCGCCTTTTGGCCTGGCCTAAATTCTTGCAGTTTCCGGAAGATCATCTCCTGCGCAATCGCCGCATCCTGATTGTAGATGACGTATGGGGGTCAGGACGCACCATTACCGCGGTCAAGAACCGCGTCACCGGCGCGGGGGGAATTCCTTATACCTGCGTCCTGCACTTTAACCCCTACCGTAGTTTGTTTGGCACCGCTCGCCCGGATTACTATGCGGCGATCACGGATGCCTACATCGTCTACCCCTGGGAGAT
>NZ_JBWGPQ010000011.1:0-75223 GCF_056331585.1 Thermanaerothrix sp. | reverse complement strand
ATGCCTTTTTAGGGCCATGGTTGTGCTAGAACTGATGGACAGGAAATCCCATTAAATCCAGGTGGTGGGAATTTGTCAGGTAATTGTAAGGTGTGCGTAGGGTAAGCGTAGGTTTTGCGTCAAGAAAACTGATCTGATTTGTGCTAATATGCAGGCAAGGGCGACTTCTCTTCTTCTCCTCCTTAAATAGCGAGCCGGAGTCGGCGTCTCCGGCTCGCTACGATTTAACCCTCGTTCAATTTACTATAAAACCTTCGATCTTGCTTGGGTTGAAGGTTTTGTTATTTCCCCTATAACCTATAATTGAAATGACCTCATTTTCATGGATGGTTTAGAGACAATGCCGCCACGCCGACAGATAATGAGATTAACGTTGATCCTTTTGTGGTTAGCCCTTTGTCTGGGGCTGTATTACGCCGCGCACAAGCCTTTTACCTCGTCTGAAGTGCTGAGGCTACTGCAGGCGGCAGGACAGTTGGGGTGTGCGATGGTGCTGATAGCGCTAATGGGGGGCTTGGGGCGGCGCTTATTTCCATTGAGCATACTTCCCCCTTTGGAACAAGTGGCGCTCCAGGCTGCGCTAGGGGCGGGTTTGATAGCCTTAGTAACTTTAGTGATAGGGGCAGCACTGGGGATAAGTCCCTGGCTGTTGAGGTTGAGCGGGGTGGTGCTTCTGGTCGTGTTGCGGCGGGACATCTGGTCTTGGCTTAGGGAATGGCGTGCGCTTAAGCCTTTGTGGGCTTTAGCCACCCGTGGTGGCCGAGCGCTGGCCCTAAGCAGCGGCGCTTTGATGTTCATCGCCTTAATGTTTGCACTGGCACCACCCTTGAAATGGGATGCTCTGGTGTATCATCTGCTCTTACCCCGGGTTTATCTCAGTGTGGGACGAATTGGGGGTGTGCCCTGGATGTTGCGTAGCGGTCTGCCCCAGAATGGGGAGATGCTCTACACCTGGGCAATGGCCTGGGCGGGCACGGAAACGGCAGCAGCGCTTGGTTGGGTGTTGAGTGGGGTGGCGCTGGTTGGTCTCTTGGGCTGGCTGAGCCGCATTCTAGATATACGTGCCGCGTGGGTGGGCATCAGCGCTTTGCTGATTGGGCAAGGTGTGTGGCAGGGGATGGCCTGGGGCTACGTGGATTGGCTGGTTTTACTCTACGGTGTGGGTACTTTGATCGCCTTACATGCGTGGTGCCAGCACCGCGATCCCCATTGGTTGAGCCTGGCCGGGGTCATGGTGGGGTTGGGTTTGGGCGTGAAATATACCGCCAGCGTGTTGGGAGTGGGGGGCATGACCGTGATTCTGATCCATGCTCGGCGTTATAAGCAACCTATCCTTGCGGCATTCGTGCGTTTTGTTCTCCCGGCAGTTATTGCCGTTTTACCATGGTTGCTCAAGAACCTCATCCTGACCGGTAACCCTGTTTATCCCTTGCTTTTTCCGAGTGGTGTGGTAACGCCGTTTCGGCTACGTTTGTTGCAGCACGCTCAGGTTTTCGGCCACCCTATTGGGGACACGTTGTTTTTACCAGTGCGTGCGACCTACTTGGGGCTAGAAGGGGCGGAGGGTTACAGCGCCGACATCGGCCCCTTACTCTTGCTACTGAGCGGATTGGCCGGATTGGTCTGGTGTCAGGCGAATCCAACCCAGCGGTTGGCATTCGTGGTTCCGATAGTCTTGTTTGCAAGCGGCTGGGCTATCTGGGCGGTCGGGGGGCGCATATCCGGCCTGCTTCAACAGACGCGCTTTTACTTTGGAATACTGCCAGCCTGGGCAGGGTTGGCAGCAATGGGCGAATGGGGCACTCGGGCTCAAGTATGGTTGGGGGTGCGAGTGCGGCGCCTGGTCATGGCAGCGATTGGGGTTGTTTTTGCGCTAGGGGTTTATCAAGCCCTCATTGTGACCCTAGATAGCCGGGTGGTTGAGGCAGTCACTGGGAGAATTTCTAACGAGGCCTATCTCCGCACCAATTTGGGGAGTTTTGGTCTTGCCATGCAGACGCTGCAAACCCTACCTCAAGGGAGTCGGGTGTTATTGCTCTACGAACCCCGTGGGTTCTATTGCTGGCCGCAGTGTTTACCGGATGAGTCGTTAGATCGCTGGCCGTTGGATTGGATGGCTCACAGTTCCCCTGAGGTGATTCTGCGCACTTGGCGTGAGATGGGATTCACGCATGTTTTGGTCTATCGGGCGGGGATAGACTTTTTACGTCACGATATCCATCGCCCTTATCCACTGAGTGTTCTGGATGGGCTGGAACAAACGCTCCCCTTGCTGATCTTAGAGCAAGACTGGGGTGCGTATGCCTTGTATGGCTTGCCCGCGCAACCCTAAGGGCGAAGGTCAGTCCATCTCCTGACGCCCGGCCAAGGCGCGCAACAGCGTGTTCTGGTCGGCGTATTCCAGATCACCCCCCACCGGCAAGCCGCGGGCCAGGCGGGTGACACGCACACCTAGAGGCAGGAGTTGCTGACGGAGGTAGAGCGCGGTGGCATCCCCTTCTAGGCTGGGGTTGGTGGCCAGGATTATCTCACGTACCCCCCCGCGCTGCACCCGTTCTAGCAGCGGACGGATTTTCAGATCATCGGGGCCAATGCCCTCGATGGGTGAGAGCACACCATGTAGAACATGATAGCGGCCCTTGAAGGCGGCCGTGCGTTCGATGGCCAGGGCATCCAGCGGCTCCTCCACGACGCAAATCAGGCTTTCGTCCCGTTCTGGGTTGGCGCATATCTCGCATAATGACTGACCGGCGCGGGTAATATTGAAGCAATTTTCACATAATGCTGTCTGGCTTTTGAGAGCGAGCAATGCTTCAGCCAATTGCCGTGAAATCTCTTCCGGGGCACGTAGGAGATAGAAGGTCAGCCGTGCTGCTGTTTTAGGGCCGATCCCCGGCAGACGCTCAAACGCCAGAGCGAGATTTTGCACCGGTTCGGGTAAGACCGCCATGGTATCCTCCGCTCATCTCCGGGGCTAGAGGCCCAGGTTGCCAAGCGCAGCGCTAAGCGGTCCTAACCGCTCTTCGGCCAGCTGGCGCGATTGTTCCAGGGCTAAATTAATCCCGCTTACCAGCAAATCCTGAAGCATCTCCACATCCAGGTCTTTGAGTAACTCGGGGTCAATTTCGACGCCCCGACAGACCTGGGCGCCGGTCATGGTCACTTTGACGGCACCACCTCCAACCGAAGCGGTCACCGTTTCTTCGGCGAGTTGGGCTTGAAGAGCTTCCATTTGTTCTTGTAAGCGCTTGATTTGGGCCATCATGCCCCCGCCTTGAGCCGGGAGGCCGCCGAAACCGCGCGGAATACCTTTACCTTTAGCCATGTGCTATTCACTCCTGATCATGGGTTGGATTTGGTTCGCGTTTAACGATTTTTGCCCCTAAGTTGAGGGCGGTGCTGACCATGCCATCAGGCTCGATGCCAAATTCTTCCGGTAGCGTGGTGGCTTTATTGCCGACCACGGTGCAAACGATGGGTAAATCCACGCCCAGAACTTGCCGAATGGCTGCCCGGGTAAGGGCAATATTCTCACCTGCCTCCATTTTTGATTTAAGGATTTCAGTGGCGAATCCCAGAACTAAAGCGCCATTGTGCACTTGAACGACCTTGCAAGAGTTTAAGAGGGCTTCGGTTTGGGTGCGACGTCCTTTGATAAGAGCACGAATGCGAGCCCAATGTTGAAGCACTTTTTTTGTATCCGGCAAGTTTTCGGTGGGTGCGGAAGCGCTGGCACTCTCGGCGATGATTGAGGGTGGCGTTTGCACCGGGGTCGGAGGGGGAGGCGTAGGATACGGTGTGGAGGGGGCGCTTTTGGCTGTGTGCGCCGGTGCGGAGGTTGCTTTGGATGGGGAGGGTGGTGTGAGCGTAGATTTAACCTCAGGCGCAGTCACTACAGGTCCAGGGTGCGGGGAGGAGGCTTGGACAGCCCCTGATTGGGGTTGAGATTCAAAGGCCAAGGTTTGTGCCAGGGCTAGTTCCAGCGGTAAAGCAGGGTGCCATGCAGAGCGGACTTCAGTAGCCGCCTGATTGAACTGCTGAATAGCTTCGATCAAATAAGACAAGGTGAAGCGGTGCGCTTGATCGGCCATTTGACTGCGTTGTTCGGGGGTGGCTTCGATGTGATCGGCGTTGTCCATCAGGATCAGCATCAGGTTGCGCAGATAATCCACCGTCTGGCGGGCAAATTGGCGGGCATCAGTGCCGCTTTCTAGCGCTTGATGGATGCAGTGCAGGCCTCGGGCAGCGTCGCGTTGCAGGATCGCTTCGGTCAAATCCACCACGCGTTGATCGGTCGCTGTTCCCAAAAGGGCTTGTGCCGCGGCCAGTGTCAGGGGTTGGTCACTAGCGGCCAATTGATCGAAGAGAGAAATGGCATCGCGCAGACTACCAGTCGCTTGGCGGGCAATCAGTGCCAGGGCCGACTCCTCCGCCTCGATCCCTTCTTGTTGTGCCAATGATTTAAGATGCGCGACGATTTGAAACAAAGGAATGCGACGGAATTCGAACCGTTGGCAGCGCGAGAGCACGGTGGGAGGAATTTTGTGAATTTCGGTGGTGGCAAGGATGAAGATAGCGTGTGGGGGTGGTTCTTCCAGGGTTTTGAGCAGCGCGTTGAAGGCGGCGGTGGAGAGCATATGCACTTCGTCGATAATATAGACCTTATACCGCCCTTCTCCCGGTGCCAGGTTGATCTTGTCGCGCAGGTCGCGCACATCCTCCACGCTGGTGTTGGAAGCGGCATCAATCTCAATCAGATCCAAAAAACGACCCTCATTGACGGCCTGGCATGGTCCACATTGATCACAAGGACGGTGGGCAGGATCGGGGTCAAGGCAGTTAAGGGCTTTGGCAAGCAGGCGCGCAGTGGTGGTTTTGCCAGTGCCACGGGGTCCAGCAAAGAGGTAAGCGTGGGCAATGCGCCCACTGCGCACGGCATTACGCAGGGTCTGCACCACGTGCTCCTGGCCGATTACCTGTTCCCATAGACGGGGGCGCCATTTACGATAAAGCGCTTGAGGCATGCTCTCCCTCTTCTGAGGATTGGCGCGGACGGACCTGTTGGAAAATCCGCTCAATTTCTGCATCGAGGTTCAAGAGCGGTAACTGAAACCGCTCCAACGGAACGTGTAAATTGTAATTGAAAATGCGTTTATTTAGCATGGTCAATCGGGCTTGAAAGTGTGCTTGAGCCTTTTCCCAATTGGGCTGGTTGACGGCCAGGGCTAATTCGGCTCGCGCGGCTTGCAGGTCGGCCTCAATCTCGCGGCGAATCTCAATCCAAGGCAAAGTAAAGCCATGGGTGCGGAGAAGATGGAACGCCAGCCGCCATTCAGGTGGTTCGTGAGGATTATCATTAAGGTTGAGGGGTTTGCCACGCCCGGGTAAGTGATCGAATGCGCCGGCTTCCATCGCGGCGCGGATTTTCTCTTCAGCCAGACGTTCTATCACGTCCATAGGGTCCTTCTTTCACGGAATGATGTACTCTGCCCGCAGGTTGCCCTCGGGGTCTAGCAGGCGTACTTTGTCGCCGCGTTGCCAGGCGGAGTTTTCCAGACCCCAATAAAGTTCTATAACGGTATTATTACCCCGCCGGGTATAGATACGCACCGATCCATTGGGGCTTAGGGTAAGGTTAGGAAATTCAAACGCTTGCCCGCGGGGGTTAACCAAACGCCATCCTTTTAGCCACAAATCGCCTTCACCTAATCGCTTGAGAAGGATGGCTTCGTGTGCCACATCGCCCGGGGCGAGCACCTCAGCAATGGTGATCCAGGCCTGGTCTAGGGAGGGAAGGGTAGGGGTGGGTGAGGGCAGAAAAGGCGATGACAAGAGCAGTGTCTGCGTTGGCGCGGGAAGCATTGCCGGGGAGGTAGAGAGGGATTGACCTGCCAACGGCGTCGGACGCTGTGCCCGATCCCACAAAGTGAGTACGATTAGGGTCGTCAGCGCTGAGACCAGGATGTTGAGCAGGATATAGGGAAGTAGGCGTTTGAGCATAGGTGTCCTGTGCTGAATAATAGCATAAATTGGGCTAAAATGAGGGTTGAGAGTGCGATGGCTTACCTGATTGATGGGCACAACCTGATCCCCAAGATTCCGGGGCTGAGCCTGGCAGATCCGGATGATGAGATGCGATTGGTTGAAGTGGTGCAGGCCCTGTGCCAGCGCAAGCGCAAGCGGGCAGAAGTGTTTTTTGATCAAGCACCACCGGGCATGGCGGGTTCACGCCGTTCAGGGTGGGTTTTGGTGCATTTTGTGCGCCAGGGTTTGACGGCGGATGAGGCGATTGTGCGCCGCCTTAGGTCGCTGGGGGGTGAGGCGCGTAACTGGACGGTAGTGTCCTCCGACCACCGCGTCCAGGCTGAAGCGCGAGCCCATGGCGCACGCGTGGTATCCGCAGAAGAATTTGCTCAATGGCTTCAGGCGGCTAACTCGTCTGCACCGGCAAAACCGAGTTCCAAAGAAGCGCCGCTTTCGCCGGAAGAAGTGGACTACTGGCTGCGCCTATTCGGAGAAAAAAAGACCAACCGTCGTTCATCGTCGTCTAAGCCCAAATAAAAGCCCTCGCTGCCAATGCCAGTGGAAGCGAGGACAAGCAAAGAGGAGAAGAGGATGCCAACGAAAGGCCCGTTTAAGTCTGACGTGTGGCTTTCAGCCGTCCAAGACGGAACATTGCGTTGATCAGTGTGACCCCAATAACCGTGAAGGCAATGAGGCCTAGGTTGCGTGCCATCCCGGCCAGGCCTTGGATGAAAGTGCCTTCTGTACGAAAGTCGCGATCAAAGTCACGTCGGTTGAAATCCCAGCCGCTAAATTCAGATCTGAAAGGAAATGCATTGCGATTTGTACCAGCCGGATTGCGGAGGCCAGACCGGTCTGCGAAGGCAAAATTAAGCCGACGGTCCTCCTCAAAGACGGGTTGCAAGCCAATCCCTGGCAACCAACCGGCATTGACGGCATGGTAGAAAAGAACGGAGAGGCCGATAGCCGTTCCTAGGATCAGCAAGGTACGCCAGATAATCTTGAGCATGGTGGAACCTCCTGAACTTTAATGGGTTGATTGCTGCGGTGGGTTCGGTTCGATCGAAACGACTGGCTTACGCGCTGGTCTGAGATTCAAGAGGGGTTTGAGCACATAGCGCCTTATCATTCCGGTAACCCAATCCCAATTGAGAGCGAAGTGCAGGCTTACCAGAAACAAGGTCAGATTGGCGGTGAGATCGTGCAAGCCACGCCAGATGGTATTGCGAGCAATGTGCAAGCCCAAAGTCGGTAGGACACTGCGTGAGATTAGGAGCCCGCTAGCCATGGCCAGGGTAAACGCCACGAATAATAAGGCATCCACCATGAACTTCAGCCGTGAACGGTGAAAAACTTTTTTGAAGAAGGATGCCCCGACATGGGTGATCCATTCCCAATGGAGCAGAAGGTGAATGATAACTGTCGCGCTCAACCCGATGGCCAGCCACTCGTGCCATGGAATCCCGGTGAGTGGGGGTGACATAATCACCAAAAATACGGTTAGCAGGGTGAGATCCAGGAACAGATTTGTCTTGTGCATACGACACACTCCTATAGAATTCAAATCTTGCATTCCCTATTTTGCACGGTCATCATTCGGCTTTCTTTTCCAGCATTTGAATCAATGGGTCGAGGAGCAGGCGATTCAGGCCGAAATTGCGGCGCATAGCGGCTTGGGTGGGGTTTGGGGTGCGTTGAGTGGTGGTAGTGTCATTAGCAGGGGGACCAAAACCGAATTCACCGGGGCGAGCACCGGGTCCAACAGGCTCACCACCCCCGGCAGAACGCTGAGCCTGAAACTGGGCGATCTGGGTGGCACGCTCCGACTCGCTAAGATTGGCGAAGTTGCCGTTTCCACCCTCAAAAGTGTTCTGGATGCCAAGGGAATCCATCAGGTTCTGGAGGTCTTCTCGGGTTATTTGCAAGGTTTGGATGTAATTGCGCTGTTCAGTGGTCAGGGCTTCCTCGATTTGGCGGTAAACCGCATTGAGTTCATCCGGAGAGGTGGTTGCGCTGGTGCTGAGAGTTTTGACGGCTTTCCAAAGCGGGAGCAAGGTCCTGGCTTGGTCAGGGGTAATGGCCAAATTGGTCTCTTCTAGTTTCAGGATACCAATTGCCAATTTACTTTCCAAAGGCAGGTTGGTGAAGTCAAACGGTTGGGGAGTGCCTCGCCGGGCTATATTTGAGGCAGCAGGACTTGGCGCGCTGGCATTGGCGTTACCGCTGGCGCAGGCGCCTAACCCAATTGTCATGAGCAACATTAGGATTAACCAGAAGGTTTGTTTCTTCATAGAATACTCCTTGGGCAGAGGTTATTCGTAACGTAAAGCAATGATTGGATCTAAGTTTGCCGCTCTACGGGCGGGTAAGTAACCGAAGAGAATGCCCACTAACGCCGCGGAAGTGAAAGAAATGCCGATGGCATAAGGCACAATGACGGTGCGCATTCCACTGACCATGCCGAATAGGTAAGATCCGGCGATTCCTACGCCAATGCCGATAATTCCTCCTAGAAGGCTGAGCAAAAGAGCCTCGGTCAGAAATTGGATCTGGACGTCTTCGGGGGTGGCGCCAACCGCCTGCCGCAGCCCGATCTCGCGGGTTCGTTCCGTTACGCTAACCAACATGATGTTCATAATCCCGATACCGCCAACCAATAAGGAGACGCTGGCCACCCAGATGAGAAGATTGCGGAAGGTGGCCGTGGTGGATTCACGGGCTTTGATAATATCGGCTTGGGTGCGAATATTGAAATCGGGGCTATCTGCGCTAACCTTGTGGCGATTGACCAAGAGGAGTGTAATTTGCTCTACAACCTGATCAATGTTGGCTGTAGGTTCCACAGCCACGGTGATCTGGCGCACTCGATTCCCCATGAAGCGGGCAAATTGTGAGGGGGTGAATTTCTGAAAGACCACCTTGATTGGGGTGTAAATGATCTGGTCAAAGTCGGTGCCGGCAACTAATCCCTTTTCGGCCAGAACGCCGATGACCGTCAGTTGCGTTTTATTGACCATAATTACTTGACCAATCGGATCTTCATCGCCGAATAACTTCTCGGCAATGGTCTTTCCCAAGACGGCGACCTTTTGTGCTCGCTCTACCTCGGTGGCCGTGAAGTAACGTCCATTGGCCACGCTTAACCCGCGTACGACGGGATAATCCGACGTAGTCCCCAGCAAGGTTACACCCTCCAAGGTCACATCACTTCGGCGCACAGTGACGCTGGCTTGTTGATCCACGGTCACCCCGGCCACCCCTTTGATCCTCTCGCGGATAGCCGTCACGTCATCGTACACCAAACCGCCTGCGTTCTGAGGGCGTTCACCCGGTCCCACGCGGCTAAAGGTAGATGAGATAAAAATCAAGTTGGAGCCCAGGCTATAGATGGATTCGGAAATGGCAGCCTCGGTGCCGGCGCTGATGGCCATCATGACAATGACCGCTGCTACCCCGATAATAACTCCCAGAGTGGTCAGCAAAGACCGCAATTTATTCGCGCGCAGGCTACGCCACGCTTCTTTTATGATTTCATGGATCATGGTGTGCCTCCACAGTCGGTTCGGTGAGTGGGTCCGAAGGGGGCGGGGTGGTTAATAGACGCCTGTGACCATTGGACTGATCGGATATCAGATGGCCGTCGCGGATCAGCAGGATGCGTTCGGTGTATGCCGCAACTTCTGGGTCATGGGTAACTAGGACAATGGTGCGTCCTTGCTTGTTAAGGCGTTGCAAGAGAGCCAAAATCTCTTGAGAGGCGTGGGAATCCAGATTGCCAGTTGGCTCATCCGCTAGGATCAACGCAGGGTCGTTGATCAAGGCGCGGGCGATGGCAACGCGTTGCTGCTGCCCACCTGAGAGCTGGTTGGGGTAGTGATGGGCGCGGTCAGCCAATCCAACGCTCTCCAGCATGGCTAAGGCGTGCTGACGGGCTTGGTCTGCAGAAAGGCGTTGGTCCCGGCGATAGAAGATGGGCAAGAGAACATTTTCCAAAGCTGTCAAACGGGGCAACAGATTGTAGGATTGGAAAACCATGCCAATCTTGCGCCCCCGGATTAAAGCTAACTCACGGCGACTGTACTGACTCACTTCAATACCATCCAGGAAGTAACGGCCCTCGGTGGGACGATCCAGACAGGCCAGGATGTTAAGCAGGGTGCTTTTTCCTGAACCGCTTGGCCCCATGATGACCACGAACTCGCCCTGACGAATGGTGAGGGTAATGCTATCCAGGGCAATAACTTGTGCCTCACCGGTGCCGTAAATCTTTTTTAGATTTTCGGTGCGGATAATCATGAGATCCTGACTCATCCTTGTGTCTCCACGTTACCGGTTGTGATTACGTCCCCTAAATTGAGGCCGGATTTGATCTCGGCATAGGTGCTGTCTTTTAACCCAACCTCTACAACCGTCAGTCGAGGTTGACCGTCGGCGCCAACCACGAAGACGGCATATTGCCCGTCTCCAAGATCTCGGAGTGCCTCAATTGGAACAACCAGAACATCCTCGGCGCGTGCGGCGATGATCGTCACGGATGCGTTCAGGCCTTCTAGAAGGGTTTCTTGGTTGTTGGCATCCATCTCCAGCCTGATAGCGCCTTTCAGTACCTGATAACCGTTAACGGTCTCAAGGGTTGGATTGAGGCGGATTACTGTACCTTTGAATGCCCGATCAGGAAGGGCATCGAAGGTGATCTCGGCCCCGGCGCCGATCACCGCTTTATCCATATCGGTTTCGTCAATTGCAAATTCCACAATGGGATGGAAGAGGTCGGCCAATGTGATAAACGTGGCCCCAGCGTTGACCGAGTCACCCACTTGCCCGTTGATTGCCGTGATCACCCCATCAAAAGGCGCTTTCATTACCGCCCCTTCGAGATTCTGGCGCGCCTTTTCCAGGGCTAATTTGGCGTTTTCGAGGTTGCTTTGAGCCTTAGCCAGTTCTACCGGATCAATGCCGTTGTTTTTTTCCAGGGTATCCACTTTAGCCTGAGCCTGCTTTAGGTTGGCTTCGGCAATGGCCAGATTGGCTTGAGAGGTCTCAATCTCATAGTCGGTATATCCCAGGCAATAGGTATAGTTGGCATAGGCTGTTGCCACTTGATTTTTTAGCGGCAAAATGCGTGTCAGATAAAAATCCGAATCATATTGTCCGCTGAATTCATCGAGTTTCTCTTTCAGACGCACATATTGATCATAGTAGGCTTGGATGGTGTCTTTATCGCAGCGGGTGTAACCTTTCTGTTTGACCTTGGACTTGGCATCGTCATAGGCCTTTTGAGCCTCGGCTAATGCCAGTTTGGCGTTGGCCAGGTTTGCGGCTGCGTTATCATAAAGGCTCTGGAGATCATTTTCAGCCAAGGTCACTTGCAATTCAGCGTCTTTCACCGCTGCTTGGAGTGAGGTCACATCAGCGAGCTCGCCCAATACCTGTCCTGCAGTAACTTTATCCCCCACTTGAACATTGATTTTGGCAACCTTGCCCGCAACCGGAAACGAAAGTTGGGCTTCCTGACCGGCAACTAGAGTGCCGCTGCCCGTGGCAGAGAGCACAATGTTGCCACGACGTACAACAGCCGTTTTAAATCCGGGAGTAGGGGTAGCAGGGGTTTGGGCAGCCTTGCTCTGGATGACAAAACCAAGGCTGATGATGAGTATGAGAAGCAAGGCCAACAAGGAAAGGTAGATTTTCCTTGGAACTTGGAACAAGGATTTAACGATTGTTCCCATGTGACACTCCCTGAACATATAGTTTGGATTCACCTTATATATCCTAACCACGCCCTATTCAGTTTTCGTTTAGATCGCATGAATTTTTTGCAATCTTGTCGTCTAAATTCTCAACCCCTTCTAAATCAGATTTAAATCATTCTGTGTTACGCTATAAGTAACCCGGTATGAAGGAACGGAATCATGCCAGCGACAATCCTGGTGGTAGATGATCAGGCCAGTGTACGGCAGTTGCTGCGCGAGTATCTAAGTGAACATGGGTTTCGTGTTATTACGGCCTCAGACGGCCAAAGTGCGCTTTATACGGCGCGGCGCGAGAATCCAGACTTGATCCTTCTTGATCTGATGATGCCCCACATGGATGGCTATCAGTTTATTAAACAATTTCGTCAGGAGCGCCAAACCCCAATCATTATCGTCACCGCACGCGAAGAAGAATCGGATGCGGTATTGGGTTTGGAATTAGGTGCAGATGATTATGTGGTCAAGCCCTTTCGTTTGCGCGAATTGGTAGCCCGTATTCGGGCTACGCTGCGGCGAGTTTCAGAGGAAGCCGAGCGAACAAAAACGCTCCATGTGGGCGATCTTTGGGTAGATGTGCAAGCCCATGCGGTAAGGGTGCGCGAGAAGGAGGTCTATCTGACCCCTTTGGAATTTGACTTGTTAGTCACATTGATGCGGGCGCCAGGACGTGTCTTTACGCGTGATGAACTGGCCAACCGGCTTGCAGATAGCGGCTTTGCGGGTGTGAGCAGTACCCTAAATGTTCACATCCACAACTTGCGGTGCAAGATTGAGAAAGACCCCGGTCACCCCGAATGGGTTGAGACCGTTTTTGGGGTGGGTTATCGATTGCGTAAACCGGAGTGAAATGATGCGTCAATCATTGTATTGGAAGATTACCCTGGCCTTTATCTTGGTGGCGTTCATCTCGGCGGCATTGGTGACATTGGTTGTACGAGCAAGTAGTCCAGAACGCTTGAGCCGTCTGATCATTGAACAACAACAGGAGACGCTTAAGCAATTATTGGTTAACTACTACGTGACACGTGGCTCATGGGAGGGGATTGAGCAAGCGTGGTGGCGACTGGAAACGAGGATGGTCCCTACACCAGTGGTTCGAGGGACGGATGCGGCTTCAGTCACACTGGTTGAACCTCAGGAGCGCCTCGGCTTCGATCGTGACCGGCGAAACCTCTTTGGTCTGGCCGATGCTGAAGGAAAGGTTCTTATAAGTGTGGATCCGGCTTATCCGCCGGGTAGTTCTATTCCGCTGGAGCGTCTCCAACGTGATGGTATTAAACTTAGCGTGGGCAACGCCCCAATTGGTTACCTGCTCCGGGCTGCACGTATGCCGGTCTTTAATCCGGCTGAAACGCTCTTTTTGCGCCGGACGTACCAGGCATTAGCTTTGGCACTAGGAGGGGCTTTGATCGTGGCCGTCTTGATTGGTGTGTGGTTGGCGCGCTGGCTTACTCGTCCCTTAAGGGCTTTGACGGAGGCAGCCCAGGAAATTGCTCAAGGAAATCTGGAACAGGAGGTTACAGTTGCCTCGAGGGATGAGATCGGCCAACTGGCGCAGGCTTTTAATCAAATGAGTCGTGAAGTGGCGCGGGCAAACCAAATGCGGCGGCAGATGACCGCCGATATTGCGCATGACCTGCGTACGCCGCTGACGGTGATTGCCGGGTATATCGAATCCATGCGGGATGGAGTCTTAGCCCCTACACCGGAGCGCTTTGCTATGATGTATACCGAGATTGAGCGGTTGCAAAAGATGGTGGAAGATTTGCGCCTTCTCTCCCAGGCTGACGCGGGTGAATTACGTTTAAATTGTCAGGCGGTACATCCTGGGGAGATCCTGGAGCGAGCAGCAAGCCTTTTTCAACACCGGGCCACACAGAAAGGTATCACGTTACGAGTTAACGGGAATGAGAACTTACCCCCCGTTTGGGTGGATGAAGATCGTATGATGCAGGTGATGGACAACTTATTGAGTAATGCGTTACGGCATACCCCAGCAGGAGGTGAGGTGATTTTAGAGGCGATATCTTTGGAGCACGGAGTGGAATTCATTGTACGTGATAGCGGCGAAGGAATTCCGCTGGAGGAGATTCCCAAGATTTTTGAACGCTTTTATCGAGCCGATAAATCACGCCATACTGAAGACGGCGAGAGTGGCCTGGGATTGGCGATTGTTAAAGCCATTGTGGAAGCGCATAAGGGGCGGGTCTGGGCAGTTTCGGTTCCCAGCGGTGGCACAGCTATTCACTTAGAGTTGCCTGTGGTTTTCTAGAAAAATCGCTCTAAAATTCTTAAATTGTTTTAATGCAAAGTTGACAAATATGGTGTATATTATCCATAGGCACCAAAAAGTTATTTAACGGTAGTTGGTGTCCCACCAGAACTGCAAGCCAGCGTGTCCCCCCCACGCTGGAAAAAAGGTAGATGGTGGCATTCCCTCCCTGAAGGGCGTCAGGCATGTCCCCCCCATGCCTGACGGCTCTTTTAAAGATATAGGTTATAATTTCTTCAAATACATTGGCTCGAGGGATACACTGTGGGGATTAATGAAGATTCTTCTCTTTCAGGAAAATGGTTAGCTTTGGGTTTGGTTGGAATAGGCGCATTCTCTGTTCCCTTACTTGGCTATTTTGTAACCTCACTTTTTATGCGTTACAGCGGGGATGATTATTGCTATGCAGCTTCACTTATTCAGTTTGGTTTTTGGAAGTCTCAGTGGCTATCTTATACACAAATTCTTACCTACCATGGTAATAGATATGCATTAACTCTTTTCTCAAACCTGGCTGATTTACTGGGACCAAGGTTTAATGGCTTTCTGCCAGGTATCATGCTTGTCCTATGGCTGTTGGGGTTAGCTTTTTTGCTGAAGACAAGTTTTGAGGTCTTTTCAGTTCGGGTTCTTCCCAAGCCCGTATTTGCATTTTGGTTGGCTGAAATCCTTGCGTTTTTTACCCTTTATCAGACTCCTGACATTGCACAGTCTTTATACTGGCGGTCGGGGATGCTACCCTATTTTGCTCCCGTTGTTGCGAATGTATTGCTTCTCTTAGGGGTGTTTCAAAGTGCATTTCGATCTTGGAGTCTACAGAGCGCTGGAGTTTTAGCATTTTTCTTTTCTTGGCTGAGCGGTGGTTTTTCGGAAACTGGTGTGATGTTTCAAGCAGGGCTTTGGGGGGCTATATTTGTCATTATTTGGTTTAATCGTAATCGTGCAGGTCACATGCGGTATATTTCACAATTAATACCTTTAGTACTTGCTGTTTTGGTTGGAACAATCATTGCGGCAATCACATTGGGGTTTTCTCCTACCCTTCAAGATCGAAATTTGCCTCCTCCAGAGTTAAGCCGAATATCAAAGAGCCTTTCAATAGCGGGGTGGAATACGTTTTTGTTGTATTACTCAATGCTTAGACAAAAGACATTGCCCATGTTACTCAATCTGGGATTGTTTATGTTTTTAGGATTGTCTTGGGCTCCACAAATGGATAAAAATTGGTTATTCATAAGGAATGTATTTTTAGCGTGGATTATAGGCTTGGCAATCACATTTCTATCTATGCTTCCATTTGCTTATGTTCAGCAATCTTATCCAGAGCCCAGGGCTTTGGTTATTATGCAATGGGTTGCTACTGTGTTGGTATCGTTATCAGGTTGGTCCATTGGAGGATGGCTCAAACAGGTTCTATTATCCAATCTAAAAGGTAAAACCAATCTTCTGTTTTATACCTCTCCTTACCTAGTTATTCTGTTTTTATGCCTGTTTCCAGTTTGGGAATCAAGACACATATACAATGACTTACCTCGGTATCAAAAGTGGGCTGCATTTTGGGATCGTCGGGACGCTCAACTACGAGACTTGGCTCGCCAACATGTCCATGAAGCTCAGGTGATTGAGATTGATCATATCATCCCCAATGTCGGCGATCTCTCCCCTGATCCTGGATATTGGTATAACCGATGTGCTTCCGCGTATTATGGCGTCCAATCCATCTCCGCGAGTTTACCCGGTTGGGATGAGAAATGAGTACCCCCTGACCAAGTCGCATTTGCATCCTCACTCTCACCGTGTTAAAATAGTTACAACGGTGGTTTATCCGGGTTACCCACGTGTCGAGGTCTGGTATGCCCAAAATGGTTGAAGTTGTTATTGATAGCGTTCGCGTCAGCCTCACCAACCAGCAGCGGATTGTTGTCTTGCGTGAGATCAATGCCGAGCGCTATTTACCGATCTGGATTGGCCCGTATGAGGCCGAGGCGATTACCATCGCCCTGCAAGAAATCGAAGTGGCGCGTCCTCAAACGCACGATCTGCTTAAGAACGTATTGAATACCCTGAATGCTCGACTGGTGCGGGTGGAAGTCGTTGCTCTACGTGATGACGTGTTCTACGGCAATCTGGTGGTGGAGCATAACGGCGAGGTGCTTAACATTGACTCGCGACCCTCGGATGCGCTGGCTTTGGCTGTTCGGGCGCACGTGCCCATTCTGGTGGCACGCGAGGTGATGGACGCCGCTAGCATCACCCCCGAGAAAGACCTCCAAGTCTCTGAAGAACCGACTGAACCCGCATCAAAAACCGAGATTCTCGATGAGGTGACGGATGAGCGCCTCTCGGTATTTGAGGATTTCTTGCAGAAATTGAACATTGAGGATCTTGATAACTCCGAAAGCGGCGAGGAAGGAGATGAAGAGAACCCCGACGAAGAGCCGCCCGAAAAACCCTGATGGATGAGTCAACAATCCGGGGTCTGCATGACCCCGGTTTTTATCTCACCGAGAGAGGCTTTTCAGGGTATCATTATAAAGAATATTGGTGTGGCGTCGAGACCGATAAGGAGAAAGAAGGACGATGGGCGAATTTCCCCCACTGGTAGAGGAAACGTCTTCTGCGCTTGAGCAGGCTCAACCTCATCACCGTGAAGCCGAAGAAGCGGTATTAGGGGCGGTGCTGATCAACCCAGAGGTGTATTTTGACCTGGCGCAGATTCTGCGCCCGGAGGATTTCTACATCGCCCGCAACCGCTGGGTTTGGGAAGCCTTTGTCCATCTAACCGAGCATCGCATCCCGATTGACTACCTGACGGTTTGCCAGGTCTTGGAAGAACAGGGCCACCTCACCGAAGTAGGGGGACAGGCTTACCTGCTGGCGTTGATTAACCAGACACCGACTTCACTCCATGCTGAAGCCTATGCTCGTTTGGTGCAGGAAAGTGCGATCCGGCGGCGGATGTTAGCTGCGGCGAATGAACTGGCGCGTCTGGCGTTTGACCCACGCCGCTCTGTGGATACCATCATAGACGAAGCAGAGAAGGCGGTTTTCGGTCTGAGCGAACGCCGCTTGCAGCGCGATGTGCAACCGATCCAAACTGTCCTTAGTGCCTATTATGACCGCATTGATCAACTCTCTCAGCGTAGTGATGAAATCTACGGCGTGCCCACTGGATTGATAGACCTGGATCGCTTGTTGGGCGGGATGCAGCGGTCGGATTTATTGATCGTAGCCGGGCGTCCCGGCTCAGGAAAGACCGGTTTTCTGCTCTCGGTCGCCAAAAATGCCGCTCAGCGTCATCGCAAGCGGGTGGCCATCTTTTCGTTAGAGATGTCGGCGGAACAGTTAGTGCAGCGTCTAATTGCCCAGGAAACCGGGATTGACACCCAACGTCTTCGTACCGGTAAATTGACCGATGAGGAATGGCCGCTTTTTACCCATGCCATTGAAGTACTCAGTGATACCCATATCTGGCTGGATGATACGCCGGCGATCACGCCATTGCAGTTGCGCACCAAGTGCCGCCGCTTGCACCTGGAGTATGAACTGGATCTTATTATCGTGGATTACTTGCAATTGATGGCCGGAGATACGCGCTCGGAAAATCGCGTTCAGGAAGTGTCATATATTTCGCGCAATCTCAAAATTCTGGCCCGTGAGTTAAATGTGCCGGTATTGGCAGCGGCCCAACTTTCGCGTGCCGTGGAACAGCGTGCAGATAAGCGCCCCATGCTTTCTGACTTGCGGGAGTCGGGCAGCCTGGAACAGGATGCGGATGTGGTCATGTTTATTCATCGCCCGGAAGGCTTGGAGAAAGAAAGCCCGCGGCGGAACCTGGCTGAGATCATTGTGGCCAAGCATCGCAATGGTCCGACCCATGGTGGGATTGAAGTGGTGTTCCTCAGCAACCTGGCTCGTTTTGATAACGCGGCCACCGTTCGTATGCCGGGCTAATTGGGATAGAGGTGAGAGACGATGGCAAGTTTTACGGGTTTTCCGGCGGGAAAGGTCGGACTGACGCGCATCCCTAACCCTTTCTTCACCGATTTATTGCCCGAGATTGACCATTTGGGCGAACTGAAAGTGACCTTATATGCTTTCTGGTTTCTGGAGCATCTAGAAGGGGCAGTGCGGTACCTCTCTTATGAGGATTTTGCTGCTGACCGGCGGTTGTTGCAGTGCTTAGGCGCGGATGAAGCCAGCGCCCGCGAGGCATTGCGCGAAGCGCTGGAGCGGGCAGTGCAACGCGGAACTTTCTTATGTGTCCACTACGAAGATGGGCAACGTGAAGGCACGCTATATTTCCTTAACACACCGCGAGGACGCGCTGCAGCCGAGGCATTGAAGCGGGGTGAATGGCGACCCCAGCAGTTGAATCATCCCGACGTAGCCCTGGAAATTGAACGACCGAACATCTTCCGTCTTTATGAACAGAACATTGGGCCATTGACACCGATGTTGGCAGAAGCCCTGCGCGATGCGGAGCGCACGTATCCTATGGCATGGATTGAAGAGGCAATCCGCATTGCGGTTGAGAATAACGTACGTCGTTGGCGCTATATTGAGGCCATTTTGCGAGCCCGGATGGAGCGAGAAGGTCATGGAGCCGATTGGAGAGACCCTGAAACGAATCGCCGCAAATATATCGAAGGCGAGTACGGACAATACGTCCGGCACTGAGAGTTCGCCACCGCGACAGTCAAATCTGCCCGGGGATCCCAACTGCCCTATTTGCCACGGTGTAGGCTTTGTACGGCAGGACTTGCCGGTGGGGCATCCGGATTTCGGTAAGTTACAGTTGTGTGTTTGTCGGCAAACCGAGGTCGTGCGGAGTGAACGTGAGGCCTTGTATCGCCTGAGTAACCTGGAAGCCTTCCGCAATATGCGGTTTGAAACCTTTCAGACTCAGGGGCGGCGTGGATTGGGGGACCGTCAAATTCAGTCCCTGGAACAAGCCTATCAGGTCAGTCGCCATTTTGCCCAAACGTTGCAGGGGTGGCTGCTGTTGATGGGCGGCTATGGTTGTGGCAAGACCCATTTGGCGGCGGCCATTGCAAATTTTGCGGTTGAGCAAGGGGTGCCAGTGCTCTTTCTCACCGTACCTGACTTGCTGGATTGGCTACGCTTTGCGTTTGAAAGCACAGATGCAAACTTTGAGGCACGTTTTGAGGAGATTCGCCACATTCGCTTGCTGGTGCTGGATGATTTGGGCACTCAGAATACCACCCACTGGGCGACGGAAAAACTTTACCAGATCATCAATCATCGCTATCTCTTGCGCTTGCCCACGGTGATTACCACCAACCTGACCCTGGATGACCTGGATGGTCGGATACGTTCACGCTTGATGGACGCTGATTTGGTCACACGGGTGGAAATTCAGGCGCCAGATTATCGTGTTCCGCTCAGTGAAGAAGCGTCTTCGCCGTTCTCCTCGCTGGATCTGTTGGCGGATCGCACCTTTGGCAATTTCAGCCTACGAGAAAATGAACCCCTTTCTCGTGAGGTGTTGGAGAGTTTGCAAAAGGCTTATGAAGCGGCCATGGCCTTTGCCGAATCCCCACAGGGATGGTTGGTGTTAATGGGTGATTATGGGTGCGGAAAAACGCATCTGGCGGCGGCAATTGGAAATTACCGCAAGGGCTTGGGGGAAGACCCCTTGTTTGTTGTCGTTCCCGATTTACTGGATCATCTCCGGGCGACCTTTGGCCCTGTCAGTACCATCTCGTATGATCGTCTCTTTGAGCAGGTACGCAATGCCCCGCTGTTGATTCTGGACGATCTGGGTACCCAGAGTGCCACCCCTTGGGCCCGGGAGAAACTTTATCAGATCTTTAATCATCGTTACAATGCCCGCCTTCCCACGGTGATCACAACGTCCAGCACGTTAGAGGATTTGGATCCACGTATTCGTAGCCGCATGCTGGATTTGCGATTGTGCCGTATTCACGCCATCTTGGCGCCGGCCTATCGGGTCATGCCGGCGTCTCCTGAGAGCAAAGGTGGGCGCAGTACACGGCGCGCGCGCCAGGCCTGAATCGAAATAGAAAGATAAAAAAAACACTCACCCCGCAAAGGGGCGAGTGCGTTAGCGCCGGAGGGCAAAAACCATTAAGCCTGGTGAATAGCCCCGTTAGGGCAGACCTCAGCGCAGTTGCCACAGTCCTGGCATTTCGTGGCATCAATCACGTACACGCCGTCTTTCTCGAAAATTGCGCCGTGTTCGCACTCGGTTTCGCACGCACCACAGGCAATGCAATCATCCGCATTAATCACATACGCCATAGTTGGTCTCCTTGGGATTGAATTAATCCGATTAATGTATCCAATTGCTGGTTGAAGGATAGCACAAAGAAAAGATCCCTGTCAATCCGAGGGCATGGGCCATTTGTCATAAAAATCGGCCTGAAAATGTCATCATTTAGAGAGCACGCAACCAGTCAGAAAAGCCCCGGTAAAGTGCCCCGGCCAGAACGTGGTTGCTCTTCTGCATGATCCAGCCGAGCAGTAGACCCTGGGCAAAGGCGATTCCTAAGGTCGTGACCATTGTGGTGACGGGAGCGGTGAGTACCCAGGGCAACCGCCATAGCGCAAAGGCCAAGCCATTCACGAGTAGCCCAGTGCGTGAACCTAGCCAGGCTGACCAGCGGGGCAGTAAATAGCCACGGAAGATGCTTTCTTCCCCCACTGCCACGATCAGGCTCGTGATTAAGGCTTGCCCCTGTTCGTGGGAAATGCCCTTTAGGAGATGCGTAAATTGCCCGCGCAGGAAAAGGGTGATGAAAATCAGCCCTAACCCTAACTGGAGTGCCGGAAGAAGGGTTGCCTGCCCCCAACCGGCGCTCCGCAGGGGTTGCCCGCGGGCTACCAACGCCCCGAGATAGAGCAAGAGCGTCATCCCCATGATGTTGACTTGAGCGGCGGAGAGCGGGGAAACTGCTATTCCGGCGGTGCGGAGGTAAAGCAAGGTACTGGCCAGTGTCAACCCAAACAATGCCGATGCGATGCCACCTTCGCGGCGGGGGTAACGAAAGACTAACGAGGGGTGGCGGAAGCGCGGGCTGAGGGTGAGCAACAGGGTGACGGCCACCACGCCCATTACTTCGATCAGGAACAACAGCCCTTCGCGCCAGGTCATGCTGGTGAATTGTCTGTCCCTTCAGTGGATTTGTCGGGGGTGGATTGACCTTCGGGCGGTTCGAGTTGCAAATCTACTTTTTCTTCCATGCGCACCTGCCCACGCAGGAAGGCACCTTCTTCCGTGGTAAACGTCACGACTGTGACATCGCCCCACACGCGGCCGGTGGAGCGGATTTCCAATTTTTCGGCAATCACATTCCCATAGAGCGTTCCGGCTACAACCACTGTATTGGCGCGCAAGGCTTCACATGTAACCCGACCGCTTTCGCCTATCACTAAAAGGCCGCGGAGGTGAATTTCACCCTCAAATATGCCCTCAATACGTACGCCGCCACTGCCGCGCAAACTGCCCGTCCAGGTCAGGCCAGGGCCAAGCACAGAGGTGATGCGTTCGGTGGGCGTCATGCCAGCCGCAGGTGGGGGGGAAGGTTTGCGAAACATGGATTCACACCTCCAAGGTTTCTACCGTTCGGATATCCTGAGTGTAGGCATTATACCCTAAGGGGCTAGGTTGGGATCGGCCACATACTGCCACCAATTGAAGGCAATCCCATCGCGCTGACCGGTAACATGAGGAAACAAACTTAGCCACCACAGGTGATGCAATCGCATATCGCCGTTGCCCCATTCACTGCAATCCACCCATTGAGGTGCGCCACTCAGATCGGGAAAATTGCGCCAGTTGCGACAGCGACTGAGCACCGGGGTGGGGTTGCCCCAATCGTAATCAGCGCGACTGTTGGGCGCATAATGGACGGTGCCGCATTCAGCCTGGCCAGGATGGGTTTTTTCACAACGGGTAAATCGTTCCCAGAGGTTGGCGTCACTGCTAGTGCGTTGGAAGACGCGGTAAAGGATAAACTCTGCCCGATGAGCAAAGGCTTCTAACATCTCACCCACGCCACGTTGATAGTTAAACCCCATGATTAGAAAACGCCGCCCTGCGATTTGCCCATTCGTCAAGGGTGGAGCGTTGCAAAAGAAAGGGTTTGGGCCAGCCATAACCGATTCATAAAACCCAAAGAAAGGTCCACCAAAGCACCAGACCTCGTCAATGATTCCATCGCGCACTTTCTCTAAAATCCGGTAGGTTGTAAACAGACGGGTATAGTCCACTGTGTCGGGCTGATGCCCCTGACCGCGTTGTAAGGCGTCCAGGTATGCCTCGGGGGTGTAGATAAACCCATCCACTTTGGCGGGTATACCGTCCACGGTCACGCGCTCAGCGATTTGGTAATTGAGATAACCATAACTGACCGCTTGAATGTCCGCGATGAAGGTTGCAATCAGATTTTCGGGCGAGTTCCAGCCCAAGGCTTCGATGAGCCGCTGCCCACCTTGTGAGGGAATCTGAGGGTTAAAGACAATCATCAAAACCCGGCGGCGGATGGGCGTTGGGGTTCCTCCAACCGGTTCAGAGGGGGGAGAGGGAGGAGGTGATGTGGGGGTGCCAAAGAGGGAACGTAGAAAATCTAGAAGGGCTTTTAGGATGTCCATATGGTTCAATCCGGTTGCAAGGGTTGGGCTAAGGCTTTTTCAAGAAGGGCACGCAGTTGAATCAATTGAGGGATCAGAGGCGCAATCTCATTGCCAACCTGAGTGTCCTCCTCCGATCGGTTCTCATGTAAGAAGCGATATTGCTGAAGCGCAGCGTTGACCCGGGCAAGGCGCATTTTGACTAAGGTGCGGGCAATGTCTTCTAATTGCTGCTCGGGGGTCGGCTCGCCATGGGGAAGGGGAGCAAGAAGGGCTTGCAGAAGTTCCTGAAGTGCCTCACCAGTGTGTTGTTGCAGGTAAGGTAGCACTTCCATATCATCCTGGTCTAGAGCTTGAAGAAGCGCCTGGGCTAAAGCCTGGTGTGAGGCTTGCTCAAAATCCTGCGGCGAAAAGCGGCTTAGCCCGGCTTGTTGTAAGATGCGATTGAGCAGGTAAAGGTTCTCGGGGTGGCGCAGAAGCAGGCGTAGGCAGTGAGTCTCCATAGCATGGAGTGGGGGTTGGGTGTTGATCAGTGGAGAGACAATCCGTGCGGCTGCGGGGGTCGTGCCGCGCTGCCGGGATAAGGCGGATCGGGCGGGAGTGGCCCGCAAGAGAGCGCGTTCATCCACGCGCAGTAGGCGTGCCAGACGCTGACGATAATCTTCGCGCTCAACAGCATCGGGCACATCTTCGATCAACGGCAATACCTGAGCGGCAATCTCACGTTTGGCTTTGGGGTCATTCAGGTCGCGTTCGGCTGCCAGCGTTTCCATGACGTGGATCACGATAGGCTTGGCATGCGCAACCAGGTCTGCCCAGGCCTGAGGGTTGCTCAGCACGACTTCATCCGGATCTTGACTGGGGGGCAAGGTGGTTACCCGCAAATCGGCCTGTAGGCGAGCCTCATGGTGCAACAGACCGCGGGCATCAAAAATCAGTTCATCTGCGTGATCCATGGCTTGACGGGCGACCTCTAATCCCCGTAATGTGGCTTTTTGGCCAGCGGCATCGGCATCCAGAGCCAGGACAATATGGCGGGTGAAGCGCTTGAGCAAGCGCAATTGATCCTCGGTGAGGGCGGTGCCCATGGGTGAGACGACATTGGTAAAGCCAGCTTGATGCAACGCAATGACATCGAGATAGCCTTCAACGATGACCACCTGATCCTGAGCACGAATCGCCTTGCGCGCCTGATCCAAGGCGTAGAGCAATTTGCCTTTATCGAAGAGTGGTGTCTGAGGGGTGTTGATAAACTTAGGCACATCCTCAGGATTGAGCACGCGGGCGCCAAAGCCGGCCATGCGTCCTTGGGGGTCGCGGATGGGGAACATAATGCGGTGGCGAAAACGGTCATAAACGCCCTGACCATCCTCGCGCTGCACAACCAAACCGACTTGAAGCAGATCCTCGACACTGTATCCCTTGCCCAGGAAGTAATTGAGGGCGGCATCCCAACGATTGGGTGCATAGCCAAGGCCAAACTGTAAGATTGTCTCATCCCGTAAACCGCGTTGGTGGAGATAATCAAAGGCTAACCGTCCTTCGGGGGTCTGGGTAAGGTAATGTTGATAAAAGGTGACCGCGTTTTCGAGTAAATCGCGTAGGTGTTCCAGCGCCTGTTCTTCCTCGGGTGGTGCGGCCTCAATTGGGCGCAATGCTACACCGGCGCGTTCGGCTAGGTAACGTAGCGCTTCGCTAAAATCCCAGTTCTCTTTCTTCATGACGAAGCGGAAAATATCTCCCCCTTCGTTGCATTGACCAAAGCACCGCCAGGTGCCCGTTTCGGGAAAGACCACAAATGAAGGTGTGCGGGTATTCGGGTGAAACGGGCAGAAGCCAATATAATTTTTACCTGTGCGGCGCAATTTGACCGTCTCGCCGACCAGATCCACAATATCAATACGGGCTTTTATCTCGTCAATAACCGACATATCGGGTTAATCGGCCTGATTGGGCAAAGTGGGCTTGGTGTTTCAAATATAACATAGGGTTTGGGCTTTTGTGATATAAAAAAAGAGATGGGCGTTCCGGTTTTAACTGATCTAAGGGCTGATTTTAACCCAACAGCGGTGGTGCTTTATGGTGGCGGTGGTCACGGCAAGGTCTTGATTGAATTGATCCAAGCCTTGAGGTTGTATCGTTTGGTAGGAATCGTAGATGATGGATTGACCGCAGGCGAGCACGTGTTGGGTGTGCCGGTGCTGGGAGGGGCGGAGGTTTTGCCGCAATTGTATCAACAAGGGGTGCGCTTGGCTGTAAACGGTGTTGGGGGAATTGGTCGCCCCGAGGTGCGATGGCGGGTGTTTGAGACCCTTCTTTCAGCGGGTTTGACCTGCCCGACATTGGTGCATCCGGCGGCGTATGTTGAGCGGAGCGCCCGATTGGAAGGCGGTGTGCAGGTGCTGCCCCAAGCGTATATCAGCAGTGCGGTCAAGATAGGGTTTGGCACGGTTATTAACGCGGGGGCAGTGGTTTCTCATGACTGTGTGCTTGGGCAGTGTGTTAATCTCTCACCAGGAGCATTGCTTGCAGGCGGGGTGCTAGTGGAGGATTTTGTGCAGATCGGTATGGGGGCAACGGTCAACATTGGTATCACGATTGGCCGCGGCGCGCGGATCGGAAACGGCGCCACGGTCAAGGCGGATGTACCCCCCGGAGGTGTAGTGCGCGCTGGTACTATTTGGCCTCCACCGGCGTCTCCCCAAGGCGGTTGAGGTTTTCCGCCTTGGGGAGAGAAACATGTAAGTGCTTAGGGTTGAAGCACGCGTCCGACAAAGAGGATGCTCCCGCTCTGGTGATCGCGGATGAGGAAGATGAAAGGACGATCAACCCGCAGGGTAGCCGAACGCGCGGGCATGGAGGTGCGTTCCATGATGACCGCTGTGGTTGCAGCGGCTTCGGTGCCGGCTTCATCCACGGTCACAAATCCCTTGTGCACCACGTTTCCAATATAGAGGCCGGGGGGGTATTCGCTCATGGCGGTGAAATCGGCTTGTTCGGGATCGAAGGCAATTTTCATCCCCATATCTTCAAGGGTTGTCTTGAGGCTTAGACGGGCGTCATACGTAAAGCGGGGCATGGATAAATCGAGTTGGGTGGGTTCAAGATGGGTCAGGATTTCGTTCAGATAGGACGGAGTGAGAGTTTGTTCGAACGCCCTGAATTGCCCTATGGTGGGCACGATCAGCACCATTTCGTAATCACCACCGGCATAGGGCAAGGCCGCCGCCTGGTACCTCTCGCCTTCGGCATAGGCGAGTTCCTTGTTGAGATGCATCATAGGAACACGCACTTTCTGCCCGTTTAGAGGGGTAAACTCTCCCTCCTGAGTCTCCTCAGGTTTGAACGGATAGCGCCAGGCCGCTTTAAAGTAGATGGCGTTAGTTAGAACCAGGCGGGTTTGGGGCGTGATATCCCCTTTTTGTAACAGGTCACGAATTTTATCGCGGGTTTGTTCGGCCACCCAGGCGTTGATGCGTTGGCGTGCTCCTTCGGGATTGGTGGTAAAGTCCAAGGTCTGCAAGCCGGCGTTGTAATTCTCGGCTAATAGGTCGAGAAACGCACTGCGGAAGGGTTCATCTTTTTGGCCCCATAACGCATTGGCAATGTGAAGTTCAAACGGGGGTTCCTCGGCATTGGGTGATGCGGGTGGGGCGGTCAGGCGTTGATTAAGAGTATTTAGGGCGGGGTGTAGGCGTTCCGGAGGGAGGGTAAAATGAAGCGTTTGGGCCATGGCTTCGGCCGTTTGACCAGCGGCGCCGGCATAAGTCATGGCCAGGGCAAGGGTAATACTATAGGGTGAGTAAAACAAGTTGCCCTCTTCATCCCGTAAATGCTGATAGAGATCAAGGGCAAAGGCGGTATTACCCTCAACTAGGGTTTGCAGGTCGGTTTCGGGCACGTTGGCTGGGCTACGATAGGGTTTGTCGGAACGTACCGGGATGATCTCACCCGAAGGTGGGGGTGAGGTGGGGGTAGGTTGGGGTGAAGGCAAAGTGCAGGCAGTGCTAAGCAAAGTGAACAAAATGACGGTCAGCAGGCTGGATTTCCAGGTAGACATGGGCACCTCCTCCTTGCAATTTCGTTTGGGTTGGACATGATTTAAGACGCTGATGAGGGATTGGGAGTTCCGTTTACGCCAGGGTGTGGGGTGCACATTTTCGTTGACAACCCCCTCTACCCATGATAAAATTTGCCACGCTCGGAGTTCCAATAGGCCCCCATCGTCTAGCGGCCTAGGACGTGGCCCTCTCAAGGCCAAAACGGGGATTCGAATTCCCCTGGGGGCACCAGAAGCTAATAAAGACCGCCTCATCGGCGGTCGTGTTGGTTTAAATTTGCCCTAATGCCATGTAGAGTGCTGCGGCGAGCAGCGCGGTAACCGGAATGGTCAGTACCCAAGCGAGAGCGATTTGTCCCGCCACGTTCCAGCGAACTTTGCTCACGCGGTGGGCTGAGCCAACACCCAGAATGGTTGCGCTGACCACCTGGGTGGTGCTCAATGGCCCGCCCCACAGTGCAGCGCCCAGGATGACCAGGGCAGAAGCTACCTGGGTACAAAACCCATCCACCGGGCGAATTTTGTAGAACCGCCGCCCCAGGGTGCGGATCAGACGCCATCCACCAATTGAGGTTCCCAACGCCATGACCCCCGCGCTAGCTGCGACGACCCACACCGGCACCTCAAAACGCACCAGGCTACCTTGCGCCAGCAATCCCAAGATGATTACTCCCATGGTTTTCTGTGCATCATTCGTGCCATGGCTGAGTGCCAGTGCAACCCCGGTCAGAATTTGGGCGTTCTTGAAGAACCAGTTGATGCGTAGGGTGGCGTTTCGGGCGAGGTAAAACACCAGGCGGGTGATTAAAAACCCCACGACCAGCCCGACTAAAGGGGAGAGGAACAGCGCTACTAGGATTTTAATCAAGCCGGCACCGCGGATCGCCGAGGCTCCTGCAGCAAGCAGGGTGGCGCCGATCAAACCGCCGACCAGGGCGTGGGAGGAGCTGCTGGGGATGCCAAAATACCAAGTAAACACATTCCACACGATACCTGCTAGCAGGGCGGCGGCTAGAACTTGGGGGCTAATGGCTTCTGCTTGGATGACATCGGCGCCAATAGTTTTCGCAACAGCATACCCAAAGAGGAATGGCCCTGCAAATTCGGCTAGGGCGGTGAGCAGAAGTACCCAGCGTGGGTTCATCACCCGTGAAAAAATGATGGTCGCCACGACGTTGCTCGAGTCGTGGAAGCCATTCAGGAAACCAAAAACCAGCGCCAGGACGATGAGAAGGGTAAGCCAATCCATGGGAGTTAGGAGATCTTCATGATGACATCGGCGATAACGTTCGCTGCGGCATCCTCGCGGTCAGCGGCATTACTCAGATGGCGGTAAATTTCGCGCACCTTGAGGATGGTCATCATCTGTTTGAGGTTCTTGGGCTCGCGGAATAAACTGGCCAGGGCTTCGCGGTAAACGGTTTCCACTCGATTTTCCAGGGCTTTGGCACGCTGGGCATGGTCACTGGCGACACCGTAGTGGCGTGTGCCCAGGCGCTGCATGGCCAAATCAATTTCCTGAGCAGCATCATGTAGCAAAGACACCATGCGGATCATATAGGGGGTGGTGGGAACGTCCAGGATTTCCATTTCGTCCACGGTGGTGTAAGCATAATCCAAGACGTCGTCAATTTCACGCGAAAGAGCAAAGATGTCCTCGCGATCAAAGGGAGTGATAAAGGTGCGCATTAATTCTTCAATCAGAATGCGACGTACTTCGTCGGCCTCTTTTTCAACTTCAGCCACCTTACGCGCCAATTCGGTATTGCGTTTCTCCATATAATTGCGCAGCAATTGGAGTCCTTTGACCGTCAGTTCGGTTTGGGTCATCAATAATTGCAAGAATTTATCGGGTTTGGGGGTGAAAATCTTGCGCAGATTCATGTGCTCGCGTCCTGAGGGGGTGAATTCGCAGATTGGGTGTGCGGACGATGTGGATTGATTATAGCAGAGTTTAACAAGAGGTTAACAGAGGCCATGATGCAATAATCGGCAACATTTATTTCCGAAAGTGGCTCTTGACTTTGCAAAGAAACTTCTGTATGATGAAATTGCTAACACGTGTTAGCAAGCATCTGGAGGTGCGATGGCCACGCGAAAACGGGTGACAGCACAGGATGTAGCCAGGTTGGCGGGGGTATCACGAACGACCGTTTCCTTCGTGTTAAACAACGTGACCGACATGCGCATCAGCGAAGAAACGCGCCAGAAAGTGCTCGAGGCGGCGCGCTTGCTGAACTATCACCCCGATGCCGTGGCGCGGCGCATGGTCACCGGACGGACGCGCGTGGTAGGATTCGTGCTGCGCCAAAGCCCTGAGCAAGCCTTTGCTGACCTCTTTCTGCCTCAGGTACTAAATGGTCTCAGTCAAGCAGCAGCGCGCCAGGGCTACCAAGTCTTGTTTGAGCCCATTCCCCCCGACCAATCCAATACGATGTATTCTCGCTTGGTCAATGAGCGCCATGTAGATGGGATTATCCTTTCTGGTCCGCGCTTTGATGATGAGGATTTATTGCGCCTGCATCGCGAAGGGGCACCGTTGGTGCTGATTGGACGTCTGCCAGATGTGGAGATTCCCTATGTGGATGTAGACAACATCGGCGGCGCCCGTATGGCCACAGAGTATTTGATCCAAAAGGGGCACCGTCGCATCGGACTGATCACCAACGCGCCTTTGTCCTACACCGCAAGTGCGGAACGCCTCTCCGGTTATCGCCAGGCGCTGGAAGCTGTAGGGTTAGCTTTTGATGAAACCCTGGTGCGTTATGGGAATTTCACCCCCCACAGCGGTTATCAAGCTATGGCAGCGCTGCTTCAGGTGCGTCCCTTACCCACGGCGGTCTTCGTGGCTTCAGATACGGTTGCCCTAGGAGCACTGCAGGCCATCCGTCATGCAGGATTACGCATTCCCTCCGATATCTCTCTGATCGGTTTTGATGATATCCCCCTGGCCGGCTTTTTGGATCCACCACTGACCACCATCCACTTACCGGCGTTTAACCTGGGCTGGGAAGCAGCTGAGATGCTTCTACAGCGTTTGAGCGCCGGGGAGGCAACCCCACCTTATCGGCTATTGGCGACCCACTTGGTGGAACGCGAATCGTGCGCTCCGCCCAGGAAATCCTAGGGACAACTCTGAAAGGAGGTGATGTGCAGGTTGATGAGTGTCGTGGCTCTATCGCTTGTCTCTGTACGATTCGTCTGTTTATCCTGACAACACCTAGGAGGAAAAGATGTTTAAGCGTATCTGGAAAGTTATGGTCGTCCTGGTGGGTCTGGCGCTGCTGATTGCCGCTTGCGCGCCAGCGGCAACTCCCACTCAGGCACCCACCCGACCCCCTGCGGAACCGACTCAACCGCTGGCACAACCTACCCAACCCCCTGCGGAACCCACTCAGGCGCCAACGGGCGGGATCGACTGCATGGGTGCTAAACCCGGTGACGAACTGACCATGCTCTATCAATGGTCAGGGCAAGAGGAAGCACGCCTGAATGAGATTCTCAAGCCATTGGTGGATGCCTGCGGCATTGTGATCAAGCCCGAATCCACCCGCGATCAGGCGCTCCTGGATACCAAGGTGCAGGCCGGCACACCTCCGGATGTGGCGTTCTGGAACGTCGCACAGTTGGTGCAGTACCAGGACAAACTGGTGCCTATGGACGTACTGGGTGCGCATCGTGAAAACTATGCTGATTTCTTCGTCCAGCCCGGCACCATCAACGGCAAATGGCTGGGCCTGCCAGTCAAAGCGGATATCAAGACCATCATTTGGTACAGCCCGGCTGTCTTCAAAGCCAAGGGTTACACCGTTCCCACCACCTGGGAGGAGTTGGATGCTTTGGTAGAGAAGATGGTCGCCAATGGGGATGTGCCCTGGAGCATGGGTTTCGAATCTGGCGATGCCACCGGCTGGACCGGATCTGACTTCATTCAGGACATCTTGTTGGTCAAACGAGGTCCCCAATACGTACTGGATATCATTGATGGCAAGGTGCCCTACAACGATGCAGGCGTGAAAGAAGCCTATGAGATTTACGGTAAATGGGCGAAGGACCCGAAGTACACCGTGGGTGGTGCCCAGGGCACGCTCTCTACCGGCTTCCTGGATGCCATTTACAAGGTCTTCTCGGATCCGCCCGAGGCCATGATGGTGCGCCAATCCGGTTTTGCCGGCGGTGAGATTGCCCGCAAGTACCCTGACCTCGTCTATGGCGAAGATTATGACTTCTTCATGGTACCGGGTGCTCAGGGCTTGCAGGGTGGTGCGGACTGGATGATGGCGTTCCGCGATACCCCCGCCGTGCGCGCGTTGGTGGCTTACCTCTCTTCGGAGCTAGGTGGAGCGAACTGGGCCAAGGCCGGCTTTGATCTCTCACCCAATAAGGGCGCGACCGGTAACTACACCGATCCGGCGCTGTTGAAGAAGGGCGAGATGCTGGCGAATACCCAGGGCTTCACCCCCGATATCGGGGATACCATTCCCGGCGGTTTTGGTAAAGCTGAGTGGACCGGGATCATTGAGTTCATCAACGGCACCAAAGACCTAGATACCGTTCTGGCAGATATTGCCAAAGTGCAGGCTGAAGCCCTCGGGAAGTAATGTGGGCCGAACCTAACCGTTGACCGTTTGCTTTTCCCCGTTGCCCCTCACGCGAGTGGGGGGCACGGGGAAGTTGCCCGCGAGAGGTGGACATGGCAAAGGAAGCGGCTTACGTTCCCAATATTCTCCGCCAAGGGCGTTGGGTGCCCTGGCTATATCTTGGGCCAGCCCTGGTGCTGATGAGCATATTTATCCTCTACCCCGGCCTGAATACCCTTTACCTTAGTTTTCGGAATCAGAACGGGAGTGACTGGGCTTATACTACCTGCCTGGCTGGCCAGCCGTGCTGGGGCATCTTTGAAAATTATCGCTATGCGCTGACCTCCTCCATCATGCGCACGGCATTCGGGAATAATCTCAAATGGATTATCTTCATGGTCAGCGGCACTGTCCTGTTGGGATTGCTCATCGCGACCCTGGCGGATCGGGTGCGCTATGAAGCGCTGGCAAAAGCCATTATCTTTATGCCTATGGCGATCTCATTCGTTGGCGCTGGCGTGATCTGGAAGTTTGTCTACGATTACGGCTCCAGCCAGGTGCAAATCGGCTTATTGAATGCGCTTATCACTGCCCTGGGTGGGCGGCCGGTTTCCTGGTTGACCGAACCGCAGATTAATACCTTAGCGCTGATTGTGGTTGGCATTTGGATGTGGACGGGGTTTTGTATGACTGTGCTCTCGGCGGCGATCAAAGGCGTTCCGGCTGAGTTGCTTGAGGCGGCGCGAGTGGATGGCGCTAATGAGTGGACAGTCTTTTGGAAGATACGGGTACCGCTCATCTTGCCCACTATTGCGGTGGTGATCACGACGATGATCATCAACGTGCTCAAGATTTTCGATATTGTGTACGTGATGACCGGGGGCAATTACGGCACCGAGGTTATTGCCAATCGCCTATATATCGAAATGTACACCAGTTACAACACCGGACGTGCAGCGGCCATTGCTATGGTACTCACGGTGATCATCATCCCGGCCATCGTTTTCAACATTCGCCGCTTTCGGGCACAGGAGGCGATGCGATGAACTTGGAACGTTTCAAGCACTGGCTGGGAAGTCTTCCCGTGCATGTGGTCCTATTGGGCCTGTGTTTCATCTGGCTTTTGCCCACGCTGGGGTTGCTGGTAACCTCATTTCGTCCCTTCCAGGATGTTAACGAGACCGGGTGGTGGCAGGTGTTTGATCCGCCGAAAGGGGCCCGCGAGTATCAGCAATTTTGTGCCGCTTGCCACGGGGCCCACGGCGATGCCCTGCCTAATGCCGACTTAAGCAACCCCGATCTGGTGCAGCGCTACCGACGTTCGTTTACCCTGATGGCGGTCTTGAACCAGGACATTAACGGCCAACCTCACTTGGGCGAAAAGCCGCTCCCAAACGAGAACCAAGCTGCCCTAATCGCCACTTACCTGCGCCGTCTCTCCGGGATTGAGGTACGCCCGCGCTTCACTCTGGATAACTACATTGATGCAATTGTAGGCTATCGTGGCACGCGCAATTATCGCACCGACTGTGCCGAAGGGGTGCAATCAGTGGATCTTTACTGTGATTGGCGCGATTTGGGCAACCCGCGCGGAATGGGGCGGGCTTTGATCAACAGCCTAATTGTGACCATACCGGCCACCATTTTACCTATTCTAGTGGCGGCCTTTGCGGCTTACGCCTTCTCGTGGATGGAATTTCCCGGGCGGCAGTGGCTGTTTGCTTTGCTGGTGGGAGTACAGATTGTGCCTTTGCAGATGGCTTTGATTCCCGTCTCACGTTTGTATGCTCAATTAGGCCTCAATGGCACCTTCCCGGGCATCTGGATGTTCCACACCGGTTTCGGGCTGCCTTATGCCATTTTCCTGACCCGTAATTTTATGGGCTCACTTCCGCGGGAACTTTTCGAATCGGCGTTTCTCGATGGTGCTTCGCATTGGACGGTCTTCACCCGCCTGGCGATCCCGCTTACCGTGCCGGCCATTGCCTCGCTCGCTATTTTCCAATTCCTGTGGGTATGGAATGACCTTTTAGTGGCCTTGGTATTTTTAGGAGGCACCAAGCCGGTGTTGACCTATCAGATAAGTAACCTGGTGACCTCGCTGGGCGGTGGTTGGCATTTACTCACCGCGGCAGCGTTCATTTCCATGATCCTGCCAATGCTGGTATTCTTTGCCTTCCAGCGCTATTTTGTCCGGGGGATGCTGGCAGGCGCGATCAAAGGCTAAATTTATCATCGAGGGTTGCATGAGCGAATCCCATTGGTATAAAAACGCGATCTTTTACGAGGTTTATATCCGTGCCTTCGCCGATGGTAATGGGGATGGGCACGGCGATTTTATCGGTCTGACGCAGCGGCTGGATTATTTTCAAGAACTGGGGGTGGATTGTCTGTGGCTGTTACCGATGTATCCCTCTCCATTGAAAGACGATGGCTACGATATTGCCGACTATTACAACATCCACCCGGATTATGGCACCTTAGAGGATTTCAAGGTCTTTTTGCGCGAAGCCCACGCGCGGGGTTTACGCGTGATCGCTGATCTGGTTGTCAACCATACTTCTGATCAGCATCCCTGGTTCCAAGCGGCGCGCTCGGATCGCAATTCGCCGTATCGTGATTACTACGTCTGGAGCGATACTGATCAAAAATATCAGGGCACCCGCATTATCTTCCTCGACACTGAGCGCTCAAACTGGGCGTGGGATGAACAGGCCGGTCAGTACTACTGGCACCGCTTTTATTCCCATCAGCCGGATTTGAATTATGACAATCCGGCGGTGCAGGAGGAGATGCTCAATGTAATGCGCTTTTGGTTGGAGATGGGGTTAGATGGCTTTCGCGTGGACGCGGTGCCCTATCTCTTTGAGCGTGAGGGAACCAATTGTGAAAACTTACCGGAGACGCACGCCTACCTCAAACGAATGCGCCGCTTTGTGGAAGATAACTTTCCGGGCGCGATTCTGCTGGCCGAGGCCAATCAGTGGCCGTGGGACTTACGTCCGTATTTTGGTGAAGGGGATGAATTCCACCTATCATTTCATTTTCCCCTGATGCCACGCCTCTACCTGGCGCTTGCCAAAGAAGATGCGATGCCGATCGTCAATATTCTGGCTCAGACCCCTCCCATTCCCGATAATTGCCAGTGGTGCACCTTCCTGCGCAACCATGACGAATTAACTTTGGAAATGGTTACCCCCGAAGAACGGGAGTTCTTGTGGAATTATTATGCTCCTCATCCCCGCATGCGTCTTAACTTGGGTATTCGGCGGCGTTTGGCTCCATTGTTAGATGGTGACATTCGCAAGATTACTTTGCTCCACTCTCTCTTGTTCAGCCTACCTGGCTCGCCGGTACTTTACTATGGTGACGAAATCGGGATGGGGGACAACATCTGGCTGCCGGATCGCAATGGCGTGCGCACTCCCATGCAATGGGACGCCAGCCCCGGGGCGGGATTTTCTACCGCGCCTCCAGAACGTTTCTATACCCCGTTGATCCAAGAAGGGCCGTTTGACTATCGCCGCGTTAATCTAGCGGCACAAAAGGCAGATCCCAAGTCGTTGTGGCATACACTCCGCCGCATGATTGCGGTGCGAAAAGCCCACCCCACGCTGGGGCAGGGCGATTATCGTTTGATTTATCTCGAGACGCTGCCGGCTTTCCTGGGAGTCCTGCGCCAGAATGGTGAGGAAACCATCCTTGCACTGCATAACCTGACCGACGCCCCGTTAGCCTTTACGTTGCCGCTTCCGGAGTTCCAGGATTGGCGCTGGGAAGGGGTGCTCAACGAAAGCGGCAGCGGTCAAGTTCCCGTCACGGGATTTCCGGTTTGCCTGGAACCCTATCAGTATCGCTGGCTTAAACTGGGGTAAAAAATAGCCTGGGGGAATGAGCACCGTTCCCCGGGCGCCTCTTCTAACCTTACAATTTTGCAAACTTGGGAGGTTGTAAGGTTGGTCTTCTATTCATTCATGTACAATAAGAGACGTATTAGTAGGTGGGTTGATCCATTGTTTCATTAGGGGTGGTTGTGGCAAGAGCAGAACGAATCAAAACAGGAAATACCCTCATGGGGTGGGCTGAAGCGCTGTGGGATGCCTCACCGCTGGCGGTTGTGGTATGGCGGGAAGGGGAAGCGGGGGCTGAGGTTATCGCCTGGAATCGCGCCGCGGAGCGTCTCTTTGGATGGGAACGTGAAGCCATCCAGGGACAGTCTGTGTATTCTCTTCTGCTAGCCTCAGAGGATGATGTCGCGCGCCTGCGCGAGGTTGTTCAGCAGCCACCCGAGTCAGGCGATCCTGCGATGCTGGCTCTGGCCTGCCGTAGCAAGTTGGGGCGCATCATATGGACGACTTGGTCATTGATGTCCTTACCCGATTCGGCGGCTACTTTTTTGGCTTACATTGAGGAAAATACCGAGCCACACATCTTAGCCGAAGCCCTGCGTCATAGCGAAACCACTTTCGAGAGTTTGATGACCAGCCTGGAGGATGGAGTGACCATTCTCCGCTATGGACGGATCATTGTAGCCAACGCGGCGATGGCTCATCTGCTGGGGTTGGCTGCGCCGCAGGCCCTGATGGGCAAAGATTGGCTGGCATACCTGAGTCCTGAATCGCGCGCCCTGGTGGAGGCAGAAATCCCTCCCGACCGGGCTGAACTTGGGTCTAGCCGGCGGTTGGAATTAACGTTCTCACGCTCGGATGGTCGGCACATAACCACCGAGAGCACTTTCCTCACCGTGCCTTTTGCGGGGCGCCCTCACGTCATTGCTATTCATCGGGACATTACCGAGCGTAAACGGTGGGAGCAGCAGTTGCGCGTTAGTGAAGAACGCTACCGCACGCTCTTTGAAACAATGCTGGATGGTTTTGCCCTGCATGAGATCATCCTGGATGAACAGGGTGACCCTTATGACTATCGCTTTTTGCAGGTCAATCCGGCGTTTGAGCGTTTGACCGGGCTAAGCGTAGAGCAGGTGATCGGACACACAGCGCGTGAACTTTTGCCAAACCTGGAGCCTAATTGGATTCAGGTCTATGGTCGAGTGGCGCTCACAGGGCAGCCGGCCCATTTCGAAGAATTCAGCCGTGATCTGGGGCGTTGGTTTGAGGTCACGGTCATCAGTCCGCGGCGGGGGCAATTTGCCACGTTCTTCAGTGATATTTCGGCCCGGGTGCAGGCGGAACAAATGCAGCGCTTGCTCACTCGGGCCTTGGAGCAAGCCGATGTGGTGCTCATGCTGGCCGATCTGGCCGGTCGGTTAACCTGGGCGAACCCGGCGTTCACCCGTCTGACCGGATATACCTTGTCAGAAGCAATGGGCACCCCATTATTGCGTTACTGTGGGCAACCCCAGCAAATTGGACTGGCTTTTACACAAGTCAGAGAGCGTGGTGAGGCTTGGGAGGGCGAATGTAGCGGGCTACGCAAGGGCGGTGAACCCTTTATCGCCCGGGTGAGTATCTCGCCGGTGGAGGGCCCCCAGGGCGAGATCGGCCATATCGCCGTCGTTGCCTGGGAGATCACGGAGCAAAAACATCACGAACAGCAACGCGAGGCTCTCTTGAGTTTGGCAAATGCCCTGCGCGGGACCGAGGTGTTGGAGACCATGCTCCCGATCATCGGCGAGACCTTTGTGCATGCCATGGAAGCCTCGGCTGTGACTCTTTCGCTCTATGACGCTGACCGTGATGTCTTGGTGGTGCGTTATGCCTTTGGCTTGTGGCAGGATCTGGCCGGGCAAGCCATTCGTTCCGATGAGGGTATCACGGGTTACGCGTTCACCCATGGCGAGCCTTATTTTTTAGACCATGTTCTAGATAATCCCCGCCGCCTTTCAGATCCACGGATACATTATCCCTCTTGCATGGCGGTCGTGCCGTTGGTAGCAGGAGAGCACCGCATTGGTGCGATCACGGTGGGAAGAGAACGGCATTTTAGGCCCGCTGATCAAATGATGTTGATCAGCCTGACCGAATTTGCAGCTAGCGCGTTGCACCGGGGGTTACATTATCATGCCTTACAGCAGGCGTTAGGGCGGTTGAATGCCCTGCGTCAGATTGACCTGGCCATTCTCTCCCAGGGTCTTAACCCGGAATCCATGCATGTCCTAGCGCGTGAGACGCGTGAGCACATTGCCGTGGATGCGGTCAGCGTGTGGATTTACTGGCCCGAGGAGCAGGTCCTGCGCTTGAGCGCCGGGAGTGGCTTTCAGGCTCCTCTACCGCTGGAATTAACCTGCCGTCCAGGAGAAGGGCTGGCCGGTGCGGTGGTTGAACGGCGTGAACCGCTCCGCATTGATGCGGATCTGACCAAGCGGCTGCGCGGGATGGCTTGCCCCTTCCCAGCGCAAGAAGAAGGGTTTGTGGCTTATTATGGCTTGCCTTTACTGGTCCAAGGTGAGCCGCGTGGTGTGTTGGAGATCTATCACCGTGTGCCGCTGATCCTCACCGCCGACCAGAGTGAATTTTTAGTGATGCTGGCGCAACAAGGGGCGATTGCGGTCGAGAATGTCCATATCTTACGCGAACTGCACGCGGTAAACCGGCAACTTCGTCAAGCGTATGACCAGACCCTAGAAAGCCTGATCGGTTTATTAGAGTTGCGCGATGATGAAACTGAAGGGCACAGCCGCCGTGTGGCGGAGTTCACCCTGCGGATTGCTCGCGAGATGGGGATGAGTGAGGAACAGTTGGTGCACATCCGGCGCGGCGCCTTGCTGCACGATATCGGTAAGGTAGGTATTCCAGATGCGATCCTGCTCAAAAAGGGCTCCCTCACTCCAGAAGAATGGGTGATCATGCAACGGCACCCGGTAATGGCGTTTGACATCCTTTCCAAAATCCCCTTCCTGCGTCCGGCGTTGGACATCCCCTATTGCCACCACGAGCGCTGGGATGGCAGTGGTTATCCTCGCGGGCTTAAAGGGGAGCAGATTCCATTGGCGGCGCGCATCTTTGCAGTTGTCGATGTCTGGGATGCCCTGCTTTCACAGCGCCCCTACCGTCCCCCTTGGCCACGGGAGCGGGTCCGTGATTATATCCGTGAACAGGCGGGTAAGCTCTTTGACCCCCACGTGGTTGAAGTTTTTTTGCGTCTGGAAGCGGATTTCACCCCTCCACCGGCGGGGTGAATGCGCGGGACAACAAAGTGGCTCCATAGGTGTTGGTTATGGCTTCAAATATATTGTGGGGGTAGGGTATCTGCGCTATCATAGTAGCAGGATAGCCGGTTGAATGGACCAGGCACGCATCCTGATTGCAATTGAAGTACAAGCGCCGAGTTTTCCGGCGTTAGATTTGGGTGTTCTCTTGGCCGAATCTCTCCGCTGGCCAGTGGATATTTTGTGTATTGGCCACCCCACTTCTGAAAAGACATGCGTTGCGCACTTGGATCGTAAAACTAACGATTTGAGTGCGGCGGGACTGATGGGGAATCTTATTTGGGGGCGGGAGCCGTTTGTGGAAGCCATTCTGGGTCAGGCTCGTCCTCAAGAGGATACCCTCCTCATTTTTAGCGATATCCATCGTCCACGCTGGCGGCGATGGGCGCATTCGGGGCGCTTTCGCCAATTGCAAGCGGCCTGGTCGGGCCCATTGCTGCGGGTACGGCGAGTAAATTGGCCGTGGCGGCACTTGCTAGTTTGTAGTGGGGGGCTGGATTATACTGTGCCGTTGGAGCGTTTCATGCTGGATCTGGGCCTAATCCTGGGCGCGCATTTGACGGTGTTGCATGTTGTTGAGCCGATTACATTGAATTATCCCTTGGCTCAGGATGTCCATCGTCACCGATTGCACCTGCTCGAGACTCACACCCCGCAAGCGCGTCATTTTGAGGCGTTATTAACCAGAGCTGCCCAATTGGGTGTGCCTTGTGAGTTGAAGGTACGCTATGGGCCAGTTGTACGGGAGATTCGATCTGAGATCCGGAGCGGGGAATATGATCTGATCGGGATGGGCTCACCGCTTAGCGCCCGTAGTTTAAGGCGGCTCTTCCGCCCTGAGGTGACGACCCTGGTGAACGCCGGGGTGGAAGAGCCGCTCTTAATCATGCGTCAAGCTGTAGATCCCCCTGGGGATTACTCACGGGCAGAGGTGACGTAAATCAGCGGGCGGCGGCGGGTTTCATTGTAAAGGAAGTTGCTGAGCGCCTGCTCAACATCGCGATTGAGGTTCCCGTTGGCACGCGCTGCCACCTCGGCCACGCGCTTACGGGCGCGCGCTAAGACCTCATCCGCATCACCGGCGGTTAGGAATCCGCGACTGGTGATCACCGGTTCACGGCGCAGACTGCCGCTGAAGCGGTCCAATACCAAGTGCACCATGACAATCCCATCGCGAGCGAGGGCTTCGCGTTCGCGCAGCACTTCTTCATCTACTTCACCCACACCGGAGCCATCCACAAAGACGTAGGACGTGGGTACCCGCTCACCTAGACGCATTTGCCCATTGACGAATTCGAGCACCTGGCCGTTTTCAAGGATGGCAATGTTCTCGCGCGGAATGCCCATTTGCTGGGCCAGGATGGCATGCCGATAGAGATGGCGCGGTTCGCCGTGTATCGGTACCAGGTACTTGGGGCGCGTCAGGTGGATGAGCAATTTCATTTCTTCCTGGCTGGCATGCCCGGAGACATGCACCGGGGCAATGGCCTCGTAGATTACATTCGCCCCTAACTGGAAGAGGCGGTTAATGGTCTGATAGACGTTTTCCTCGTTGCCCGGGATGGGATGGGAAGAGAGCACCACCGTATCGCCGGGAATGATGTCGAATTGGCGGTTTGTACCGCGCGAAAGCCGTCCCATGATTGAGGTGGGCTCACCTTGCGATCCGGTACACATGATAACCACGCGCTCCGGTGGCAGGGCTAGGGCTTGCTCTAATGGGATAACAAGGTCATCGGGCAAGTCCAGGTAGCCAAGTTTCCGCGCCATACGCATATTGTCCACCATGCTGGTACCCACAAAGGCGAGTTTACGATTGTGGCGTTGCGCGGCATTGGCCACCTGTTGCATGCGCGAAATCAGGGAGGCGAAACTGGCCAGGATGATGCGTCCTGGGGCTTCGGCGAAGACTTGATCCAGTGCCGCATCTACCACCCGTTCCGAAGGTGTCCAACCCGGACGTTCGACGTTGGTCGAATCGGCCAGGAGCGCTAAAACGCCGCGCTGGGAGAACTCGGCCAAGGTGGCGTAATCGGTGGGCCAGTTATCCACCGGCGTCTGATCGAATTTATAGTCGCTGGCATGCACAATCAACCCAACCGGTGTCTCAATGCCCAACCCTACGGCATCGGGAATGGAATGGCAGACGTGGTAGAACTTAATCTTAAACGGCCCAATGTGGATTGTCTCGCCAGCCTGAACGGTGTGCAAGTCACTGCGTTGCAACAGCCCGCCTTTGGCCAGTTTGACCTCGATCAACCCCCGGGTGAGTGGGGTGGCGTAGACGGGGGCTTGTATGTTCTCTAAAACGTGGCGAATGGCGCCGGTATGGTCTTCGTGACCATGGGTGATAATAATCCCTTTGACCCAATCCCGCTTGTCCAGCAGGTAGGTGATGTCCGGAATAATGTAGTCAATCCCCAACATATCGTCGTTAGGGAACATTAGCCCCGTATCCACGATGAGGATCGAGCGCTCGTACTCGTACACCATCATATTCCGCCCGACCTCACCGAGACCGCCGAGAGGAATGATGCGCAACTTTGAATGTTTCATTGCTAAACCTTACTCCAATTTCCTAAAATTTTCCAAACGCTAATCAAAGCGTCTAAGATTCAAGCAAAAACCCCGGTTATACTTTCACCGGGGCCCCATGAGGGTAAGCTGAATTACCTTGGGCAATCACAACCAGCATACCCCCAGACGTGGCCGGACATCCGGCGAATTTCTCAAAATTCATTGTTTGAATTTTAGCATACAATATCAAGATTGTCAAAACAATTTTTACTTGCTAGAAGAGCCACTTTACCCATCTCAGCGCCTTCTGACGCCAGGGAACGCGATGAGTTACCCCCGCTTTGCCGCTGAAGCGGTCTTTGTTCGCTAGATACCAGCGGAAATTGCGCACCAGCGCCTCGCGGTTGGAGTAACGGGGTTGAAAACCCAGGTGCTGCTGGGCTTTTTCAATCGCCACAAACGAATCCCGCGCCGCGGTTTCATAAATCCAGGGATAAAGCGGGGAGAGTTTGAGTGCTTCGAGCACTTTCAATGCCAAGATGGCTGGGCCAGCCGGGAAGGGAACAACACGTTTGCCAAAACCGGCTTCATCCAGGACGGCTTGAAAATCCTCACGCATGGTGCCGAATTCCGCGGCTCCAATGTTGAAGGTGTCGTTGACGATTTCTTTGTCCAGAGTCATGCAGGCCAGTATGGCTTGACATAAATCTTCCACATCCAATAACTGGTAGCGGTTCTTGCCTGAACCGATCAGAGGAAAATTGCGGCCTTCGCTGGCCCATTCGTATAGAATAGTAAAGACCCCTAATCGTTCCGGGCCGACGAAGGATTTGGGGCGCAGAATGGGCACGCACATGCCGCGCTGGCGAAACTCGAGGCAAACGGCTTCGGCTTGTACCTTTGCCTGCCCGTAAGGCCCAACACCGCTCAGAGGGTCGTCTTCGTAGATGGGGTGATGGTCCGGAACACCATAGACCGCGGTGCTGGAAATGTGGATAAACCGTTCGACCCCCAAGCGTTGAGCATGTTCAAGCAACAGTCGCGTGCCTTCCACATCGGTGCTGAAAATATCGGCGGGCGCGTAAAGGGGAAGTGCGGCGGCAGTGTGAATCACGATTTGTGCCCCGGCCATACTTTGACGCACCGCCTCAGGATCGCGAATATCCCCCTGAAAGAATTGAATCAATGGACGTTCGGGATAAGTGAAATCCACCAGGTCAATCCCTGCGATCTCGGTGTAACCCTGTTGCAACAAGTAGCGCACCAGATTGATTCCTAAAAAGCCGCTGATGCCGGTAATATAGATGCGCATTCTTTTTTCCTTGCTTGATGGGATGGTAGCACGGTTCGGAACGGTTAAGGAAGAGGATCGCTGGGAGTCAGGTTTAGGACTCGCTGGAGGAAAGGACGCGCAGCCTGGAGGGCGCGGGCGCGGTGACTGACGCGGTTTTTGACCTCAGGCGGTAATTCGGCCATGGTTTTATTGTAATCAGGTAGGTAGAAAATTGGGTCATAGCCAAACCCGTGCTGTCCGCGTTCATGGGTAATGATAAAGCCAGGGCAAGTGCCTTCAGCAAGATAAATTTCTCCCGTAGGCAGGGCTAACGCAACCACACAGCGAAAACGCGCCGGCCACCCCGGAAGGCCATCGGGCACAGGATGGGGGCGTAGGCGTTCGAGCAAGTAGTGGCGGCGGTCGGCATCAGTGGCGTTTGGAATGGGGGCGTAGCGCGCGGAATACACGCCGGGCTCACCCCCGAGCACATCAACTTCCAGCCCAGAATCATCGGCCAAACTAGGTAGGCTACTGACGCGAGAGAACGCCACTGCCTTCAGCACAGCATTTTCCTGGTAGGTGTGCCCGGTTTCTTCAACCTCGAGATTGAGCCCAATTTCAACCGGTAGAACCAGTTTGAGGGGCAAATCGGCCAGAATGGCCTGAATTTCAAGGCGCTTGCCGGGATTATTGGTGGCGATTAAGAGGGATGTGGGCATAGTTTTTGTCAATTTTATCATATTAATGAATATAACTTGACTTGTCCATTTGAGGATGCTATAATCAAGTTGTCTTGAAATTATAGCATTGTTAAGAAGCCACTGTGATCCATCCACGTTTCCCGCTCCGCATTAACGTCGGTTTCCTCGTTCATCAAACGGTGGGGGCAAATCGCGATTTTACGTTTGATTTCCCATTGATTCAACTTGGCGCGGATTTTGAACTGACGACGTTTCAGGGCACGGCGCACATCAGCCGTACCCAACAGGGTCTTCTGGTGGAATCCGAATTTAGTGGGTTTGTGGCGTTGGAGTGTGTGCGCTGCCTGGAAACCTATGCTCAGCCGTTGACAACCCATTTTTCCGAACTTTACTCGTTTCGCCATCGGCGTAATGCCCCGACCGATCTTTATGTTCCCGATGATGGGTATATTGACCTTGCCCCTCTGGTGCGAGATTATTTGATTTTGGAACTGCCGATCAAACCGATTTGTCGCCCAGATTGTCGCGGGCTATGTATGTATTGCGGTACGAACCTTAACCTGGCTACGTGTGAACATCAGATGCAGGTCATGTTAGATGGATAAATGGCGATTTGGCGAAGGGGGTTCTTGACATTAGCGTGGAATTCACCTCAGCCCAGGCAAAGGCAGGAGGGAAAGTGTGATTAATTCGGGCAGGCCCAAGCGTAGTGCAGAGATTCTGGATTTATTGCTGGAGAAGGCCGAGGTCCAGGGGTATTTAACCATCGAAGATATGCTCGAGGTGTGCCCTGAACTGGAACAGGATGCCGAACGCCTGGAAAATCTTATGGGGCTTTTGCGACGTCAGGGAATTGAATTCTTTGATCGCGAGAGCGAGCCCCTGTACAGCGAAACGCTCTTTGAATCTGCCGAAGCCGCCGACGTGCCGCTGGATATGGATTGGATCACCAGCGATGATACGGTGGGCTTATACCTCAAGGAAATGGCGCGCGTGCCGCTGCTGACGGCGGAGGAAGAACGGGAATTGGCCCAGCGGATTGAACGGGGACGGCTGGCGCGGCGTATCCTAGAACACTTGAACGGTCAGGCTACCCCGCAGCAGCGTCAGGAACTTGAACAACAGGTTTTAGAAGGCATCCAAGCGCGTGAACATCTGATTAAGGCGAATACACGTCTGGTGGTCTCTATTGCTAAACGCTACATTGGGCGAGGGGTGCCATTTTTGGATCTGATTCAGGAGGGGAATTTGGGCCTGATGAAGGCCGTGGAAAAGTACGAGTATCAACGTGGTTTCCGCTTCTCTACCTATGCGACCTGGTGGATCCGCCAGACCATCACGCGCGCCATCGCCGACCAGGGGCGGACGATTCGCGTGCCGGTGCACATGGTGGATCGTATTCGCAATTTATACCGTGTGGCGCACGAATTAGAACAGCGGCTTGGACGCGCACCTACGCAGGCTGAACTGGCTGAAGAACTCAACGTTCCACCGGAGAAGGTAGATTGGATGCTGCGCGTTTCGTGGCTTCCCCTCTCTCTGGACAGCCCGGTAGAGGAAGACGAAGAAGATACCGAACTGGCAATGTTCGTGGAAGATCAAAACACCCCCTCGCCGATGCAGAGTGCGTATGATAAACTCTTGCGCGAGAAAGTAGAAGCGGTATTAGATACCCTGCCGCCGCGTGAAGCACGTATTTTGCGTTTGCGTTTTGGCCTTGAAAATGGGCACACCTACACCCTGGAAGAGGTAGGGCAAAAATTTGGTTTGACCCGCGAGCGCATTCGACAGATTGAGAGCAAAGCCCTACACCGCCTGCGTCATCCGCGACGCTCTCGCCAATTGAAGGAATACTTATAAGGCTTCAGGTGTTTGCATGGTTTTGATCGGGCGCAATCACATCTTGGAGCCAGGGGGTTTTTACCGCCGGGGGTTCCTGAGTCAGGGTTTGAGCAAGAAAAGCTCGCAAATGAGAACGGATTTCGGTGGGCTTTTCCAATATTGCCCAATGGCCGACATCCGACATCATCATGATATTGAGCCGGTTAGAGGCTAGATGACGCAAAATGCGTAGTGATGAAGGGGAAAGCAGTGGGTCTTTGGCGCCACAGATCCACAACGCCGGCACCCGTAGGCTTTTCAAGCGCTCACGGGTATCGAAACGGGACAGCGCCTTCCAATCTGCACAGCGCACTTCGGGGCGCTGGCGGGCAAAGATTTGAGTGACGAAATCGGCGATAACGCGCGGTGTGCCCGGGGGTAAGAGGTGCTGCTCCAGGTTTTTTAAGGCGATTGTACGTGTCAGCGGGTTTTCTAGGCCATCAAGCCAGACTGATGGAAGGTTGATGAAAGGGAGGCAACTGATGAGACCCAAGGCCTGCACCAGATCAGGGTATTCCAGGCCAAGATGTAGGGCGACGGCTCCCCCCAATGAGGTGCCGACCAGGATTGCGCGCGGTATGTTCAGGCTAGCCATGAATTCGATGATCTGTTGGGCGTAGGCTTCCACCATCTGCAACCCTGTGCCGACGGAACGACCATGTCCGGGCAAGTCAACGGCCAACACGCGATAACCCGACAAGCGGCGCAACACCGGTGGCCAGATGCTGGCCTCTTGGCCGATACCGTGGATGAGAAGCACTGGAATAGGATGGAGATGGCCGCCCCCTTCAAAGTACAGGAAGTGGAGTGTGTTTGTCAGGGGCACACCTCCTTCCAACGTAAAAATTCTAAACTTTCTCGCGGGTGCCAATGAGCCCGCGGTGGAGCCGTTCGGCCGCGGTTTCGGTCAGAGGAATGACAACATAGACCCGTGTGCCTTTGCCCGGGGCAGAGTCAATATAGAGCAAACCGTTGAGGAGTTCGGTGCGTTCGCGCAGGTTAACCATGCCCAGACTGCCACGGTGCTCGTAATTCGTGCCAACCTCTTTGGGATCGAAGCCTTTGCCGTTGTCGGCGATTTCAACAAAGGCAATTTCCTGTTCCCGCGGTAGAAAGCGAATGCGCACGCGAATTTCGCTCGCCTCGGCGTGTTTGCGTGCATTGTTGACCGCCTCTTCGATAATGTAGAAGACAATAGTCTGGCGATTAGGATCCAGGTGCTTAACCACGTTGGGGTCAGCGTCGAGACTCACCTTCTGTTGGTACAGTGCCCACATTTTTTCGCACATGACCTTCAGAGCCGGAATGAGTCCCTCGGATTCTAGGATCAGCGGGCGCAGAGTAAATAGCATGTGCCGAATCTCTTCTGTGGTACGGCGGGCCAGGGCTTCAATCTGTTGAAGTTCCTCGGCAACCTGGCCGTTGATATGGCTTTTCTCCAAGGTCTTGCGCAAAATACTCAAGCGCATCGCAATGGCAGAGATGGATTGCGTGGGCCCATCGTGCAGGTCACGTGCGAGTTTTTTGTGGGCCTCTTCGGTGGTTTCAATCAGACGCTGGCGTTCCTCTTCCAGTTGTTGGAATAGGCGCGCATTTTGGAGCGCAATGGTCACTTGGTGGCTGATGATTTCCAGGAGTTCGCAACGGTCTGAGGTGAAGAAGTTAGGATCAGGGTGAGCAAAGAGCATGGCGCCGAAGACCTGCATCCCACGTACCAGGGGCAGACAGAAGGCGGAACGACAGTTTTGCAGGGCAACCAGGCGACCTAACTGCGGGTCTTGCGCCGGTTGAGTTAAAATCTGGGGTTCGCCGCGCTGCAGAATCTCTGCCAGGGTTCCCTCGCGTGCTTGCAGGACAAGATTCTGATCAATTGGGGGCAACCCGCGGGCGGTGGCAATGGCTAACCCTTCCTCGCGAAACATTAAGACCACGCTGACCAATGGTAGGATGTCGGCTTCTTCATTTAGGGCGGCCAGGCTCAGATCCAGCGCGGCATCTAGGACCACCTGATGATTCAGCGTGCCGCCCAGGGTTTCTACCATATCATAAAACGTTTGGATACGGCGCCGTTCGCGCTGTTGGGCTTTGCGTTCAGCCTCACGGCGGAGCGCAAGTTGGGCTTGATAGCGTTTACGCACTGCTCCAATCAAGCGTGTGCTTAACATCCCCAGCAGCACGCCGGTGAGAAGGTTAAAGGCCACCGTGCGCCCCAAAAGCAGCAGACCCTCCAGGTTTCCACCGCTGTGAGAGTAATATGCGCCGCCTTGAAGCAAGCTCAACAGCAGCGCCACTCCCAGGCTACCTCGCCATTCATAATAAATCGCCCCTGAGAGCAGGGCATATAGGCCAATCCAGAATAAAGGCCCGCGTTCGCCCCCACTAGCCAGGAACATGCCCAAACTGATTAAGAGATCTACCGTTACATTGATGGGGCGGTGAAAGACCAGGCGGCGGTTGTTAATAGCCAGTGAGGATGAGGCCAGATTCCAACTCACGCCGAGGGCGATCAGCACGACAAAGGCCCAATTGCCGCCAATGCTGAAGGCCAACATTAACGTGGCGGCAATGAGCATCACCCATCGCAGTAGGATGGCAATCCAATCGGCGAGGTAAGGAAACTCGGACTGACGCACCACCTGAAAATATACCCTAAAAGTGAAAGACTGCCCGGCACCTGTAAGGAAACTGCAAGGTACCGGGCGTAGCCTATCATATTTATACTGGCTTCATCTCGCGAATATCCACGACTTTTTCAGCCACAGGTTGCACCGCTTTTTGGAGATCCTCCAAGTCCACTCCGCTGACCTTGACCGTCACACGGCGTGTTTCGGTGGATTCCCCTAAAAACGTGCCCAGGGCAATGATATTGCCTCCAGTGTTTTGGATGGCGCCGGTTAATTCATGCAGTTTGCCCGGCATTTCACGTAATTCTACCGTCAGGCGGACTCCCGGGATCCGTGCCCCAAGCATTTCCAGGAAAATACGGAAGAGGTCCGTTTCGGTGATGATCCCCACCAGCCGATCACCGCGCATGACCGGTAGCCCTCCAATCTTATTATCGGCCATAATGCGCGCGGCTTCTTCGAGTGGCGTGTCTTCGGTGACGGTGATGACTTTGGTGGTCATGACCTGTTCAACTGTGATTTTGCTCAGTAAATAATTGATCTCCCAAACGCTCAGCGTGGTGGCCTTAGAAGGTGAGGCATTCATTAAGTCCAATTTGGACACGATACCAACCAATTTGCCTCGTGAATTGACCACCGGATAGCGGCTAACGCGGTCACGGCGCATCTGGGCAAGAGCATCTTGGACGGGCATGGTGGGGGGAATGGTAATGACCGGGTGAGACATGCGTTCGCCAACTAACATTGCTAACCTCCTTTCAATTTTCCTAATTGTACAATAGCCTGATAATTTCATTTTATGGAAATTGTGTCAATTTTATATTGGAGATAAGGATGACTCAAAACCGTTTATAATCGAGATGAATTTCACAAAGAGGTGTAACAATGACCACTCAAAATTTCACCTGGGGTCTCAATACGCTGATCAATCATTGGGGGGAGCACGATGATCCTTATGGTGCGCATGTGCTTCCCATTTACCAGACCTCAACCTTCCGTTTTCCGGATGTGGATACCGGGGCGGCGTTGTTCAAAGGTGAGGCCCAGGGCCACATTTACACCCGCTTGAGCAATCCTAATCACGAATTACTGGCGCAGAAATATGCTGCCTTGGAGGGGTTTGATCTCCTGCGGGAGGCTTCTGATTCTTCGCCGCAGGACATTGTAGCTGCGCAAATTTTTGCCTCAGGCATGGCGGCGGTCACCACTGCGCTCTTAGCCTATGTGCATCCGGGGGATACGGTGATTGCCCAGCGGACGCTGTATGCGGCTTCCTACGTTTTTTTGCAACAGTTTGCGACTCAATGGGGCGTTCGCGTTGTTTGGGTGGATGATCTGCGCCCGGAGGAATGGGAAAAGGCGTTTCAGGCCCATCCTCAGGCGCGTTTGGCTTATGCTGAGTCTCCTGCTAATCCGACGCTCAACTTAGTGGATTTACGGGCTTTGGCCGAGATTGCCCATCGTTTTGGGGCTTGGCTCTTTGTGGATAACACCTTTGCCACCCCCTATTGTCAGCGTCCGCTTACCCTGGGAGCCGATGTCGTTATCCATTCCACGACTAAATATTTGGGTGGGCACGGAGTCATCGTGGGAGGTGTGGTGGTTAGCCGGCATGTGAATTGGGTGCGGGTTGATTTGCACCGCCTCTATACCTGGTTAGGCCCAAGCCCTTCGCCTTTTGATGCCTGGCTGGCCGATTTAGGATTGCGCACGTTTGCGTTGCGTATGGAACGACACTGCCAGAATGCATTGGCGCTAGCACGTTACCTCGAAGCGCACCCCAAGGTGGCGCGGGTTTACTATCCGGGACTGCCTTCGCATCCTGATTATGCGTTGGCGCAGAAGCAAATGAGTGCATTTGGTGGCATGATCGCGTTTGAACTGGCGGGCGGGCTGGAAGCGGGCAAGGCGTTGCTGAACAATGTGCGGGTGATGACTCTAGCGGTTAGCCTGGGCAGTGTAGACACCTTGATACAGCATCCAGCCAGCATGACCCATGCGGCCATGTCGCCGGAAGATCGGCGCAAGAGCGGGATCAGCGATGGGTTGGTGCGCCTCTCGGTGGGTATTGAAGAGGTGGAAAATTTGATTGCGGATTTGGATCAGGCTCTGGCACGTATTTGAGAATAAAAACGGGATAAAAACTTAAAATCATCTCCTTAAAAAGTGGCGCGGTAGCCGACTCTTGGTATAATAAATTTCGCACCGAGGGTTAGACTCCCACCTGCACCATAGATTTGGGTATTAACACCGGCGATAAGGTGGGTGCTCTGCGGGTTAAGCCGGTTCAATGCCATAAAGCCGTTAGAGTAATGCCTGGAATGCAATGAGACGCTGTTCTGAGGATTTATTTTTTATTCTTTGCTTTATTGAACCATCTATCGCGGAGCAAGGCGTGGACGGTCGCGGCGGATTCTCCAACCGAGAGACGCGGACCGAAGATGTGTGTCGGCGACCCGGATTAGCGTTTTCACGGGTATCTTAGCAGGTTACTATTCTTACGCTTGAGAGATTACAGTGGTGATGTCGTCAAGCGAAGTCAAAATCTTATTAATTGAAGGCAAGCGTTCCGACCGGACCTCATTTGCGGGGGGGTTGACGAAAAAGAATTTCCTGGTCGAGTGCGTTGCCAATGGATCGGCAGCGCTTACCTACTTAGCCAAGAGTTTGCCGCATTTGATCATTGTGGATGCAGCCTCCATGCGCACCAGTGGGCGGCGCATTTGCGCTACATTGCGTAAAAATGCACCCGATATTCCCATTGTCTTGATTGTAGAAGAAAATGCATCCGATGAGCCGATTCCGGACGCAAATGTGGTCCTCAGGTTACCCTTTACGCTTCAAAAACTAATCAACCGGATTCGGCCTTTCCTGCCGCATGAACCGCGCAAAGTTCTACGCGCGGGGCCGATTTCGCTGGATTTGGAAAAACGGGTTGTGCGTTGTGAGGATCGCCAATCGCCTTTGACCCCGCGGTTAGTGACCTTGCTGCGCTTGCTTATGGAGCGCCCCGGCCAGGTGGTGGATCGCGAGACGCTCTTCACCCAGGCCTGGGACACCCAGTATATGGGTGATACTCGCACCCTGGACGTGCACATCTCGTGGTTACGCCGCGCCATTGAAGCCGATCCGCGTAATCCACGTTACCTGAAGACGATTCGTGGCATCGGCTATCGCCTGGATATCGAACCGGATACGCGCCCGCTTGAAGTGCTTCATCCAGTGCAATTAAACGGCCAAGACCTTAATGGGCGCCCTTAGATGAAGTGCCCTCTTAGTGCAAAAAGCCCAGCGTTAGCGCCAATAACAGCCCGCCGGCGATGACACTGCCGAGTTGCCCGGCGGTGTTGGCGCCCATGGCGTGCATCAGGATGAAATTGTCGAAATCTTCTTCTTTGGCAACCTGAGCGGCCAGGCGCCCGGCCATGGGAAACGCGCTAATTCCACACGCCCCGATCAAGGGGTTAACCTTACCACGGGTGATAAAAGCCATCAACTTTCCGAAGAGCAATCCGGCAACCGTATCTAAAACGAAGGCCATGAAACCCAATCCCAAGATCATCAACGTGCGGGCATTGAGAAAAGATTGCGCCGTCATCGTGGCGCCGATGGTCAGCCCCAAGAAGAGTGTTGCCACATTGATTATTTCGTTTTGAGCGGCTTTACTCAGCCGTTCGACCACACCGCTTTCCCGCAATAGGTTCCCTAGCATCAAGGTTGCAATGAGTGGGGCCGCGTCTGGGGCGATGAGACTCACGGCAATAGTCACTGCGATGGGGAAAACGATAACCACACTGCGCGGAACCGGGCGCGGGGCATACTCCATGCGTATCATTCGCTCTTTGCGCGTGGTGAGCCATTTCATCACCGGAACTTGAATGATCGGGATCAGGCTCATGTAGGAATACGCTGCCACGGCTACCGGGGCGAGAATTTCGGGCGCCAATTTGGTGGTGACAAAAATCGCGGTTGGTCCATCAATGGCCCCGATGACACCGATTGAAGCCGCCTGATTGAGCGGGAAACCCAATGCCAAGGCTAGCAACAGTGTGCCATAAATGCCAAACTGCCCGGCGGCGCCGAGCAAAGCCATCTGGGGCATTGCCAAGAGGGGGCGAAAGTCAATCATAGCGCCGATGCCGATAAAAATTAACAGAGGAAAAAGTTCAGATGCAATACCGGCGTCATATAGCACTTTGAAGATACCATGCTGGGTGGACATTCCCACATTGGCCAGCACGCACCCAAAACCAATAGGTAAAAGCAGGACCGGCTCGTATTCCTTAACCACGGCCAGGGTCATCAAACCCAGGCCAGCGGCGATCATAATAGCGTTGCCCCAGGTGAACCCGGCAAATCCGCGCGTAATCTGGGCAACTATTTCGCTGAAGTCCATAATTTTCCCTCAGTCCGTAAATTCCAGCAAAATCTGCCCGTGCTGAACCTGATCCCCCACATGAACATGAACGGCTGCGATGGTGCCGGCGCGAGTAGCGCGAATAGCATTTTTCATCTTCATCGCTTCCAAGGTAAGTAGCTCTTGTCCGTATTCCACCTGGTCGCCAGGGCGTACTGCGATGGCGGTAATCACCCCCGGCAGTGGCGCTTTGACACAATGCCTACCCCCTTGGTTGGTCGAAACGGTGGAACGAGAGGGGGGCGATGTGCAGGGTGTGTTGATGGGGGGCGGGGGAGGTACCGGCAAGGCAACTGGAACGGCGGGTGATTCGGGTTCACCCTCTGGCCAAACCTCAAACAGTTCTCCGTCCACATGAACTCGGATCGGGCGGGAGGTGAGGTCGTCTATTGTGACAGTGAAGATTTGATCCTCTATCTTGATGCGGAATTTCATCGGGCAGCACCTCGTAGTTTGCGCACACGCGCCTCATCAATGGGGGTGAAGCGGTTTAAACGGTCAGCCATTTGCCAGGGGGTTGGGGCGCTTGAAGGCGGTTTAATCGGTGTAATACGGTGAGATTGCAAGCCCAGCGCAATCGCCACAGCGGCAGCCGCGGCGCGTCGGCGGCGGTCTAAATTCTCGCTTTCTTCCAAGGGTGAGGGAGGCAATGACGACGCGATTTCGGGGGGTTCGCTGGTGGTAAGGTGGTGTTTTGCAGTAAACAGGCGCACCACAAGGTCCATCAGTAGCCATAATAAGATCAAGGCTAAAAAGACCAATCCCATGCCGACCAGCGTGATCAGTAACCCTTGGCTCAACGGGGTCTCCATAGCGACGAAACCTTTCCTTTAGAGCGGGAGATTGCCGTGCTTGCGCAGTGGGGATGTGCTCTTTTCGCGTAGCGCCTGAAGGGCAGCGATCAATTTAGGGCGAGTCTCACGCGGCTCAATCACATCATCCACGTAACCGGCGCTGGCTGCGGCGTAGGGCGTGAGAAAGCGTTGGCGGTACTCTTCCACCAAGCGTGCACGTTCCTGAGTCGGATCGTCGGCGGATTCGATTTGCTTACGGAAAAGGATATTCACTGCACCTTCGGGACCCATCACAGCAATTTCGGCGCTAGGCCAGGCAAAGGCCAGATCTCCACCCATAAATTTGCTGCTCAACACCACATAAGCACCGCCATAAGCTTTGCGGGTAATGACGCTGATTTTGGGAACCGTGGCGACCGAATACGCATAAAGAACCTTGGCGCCATGGCGAATAACGCCGCGGTGCTCTTGGTCGGTGCCGGGCAAGAAGCCGGGTGAATCCACAAATGTAATCAGGGGGATGTTGAAAGCATCGCAGAAGCGGACAAAGCGGGCGATTTTGTCGGAAGAGTCAATGTCTAGCACGCCTGCCATGACTGCGGGTTCCTGAGCTACGATTCCGACCACATTCCCGCCCATACGGGCTAAGCCAATGATGGCATTTTGAGCAAAGGTCGGTTGTAGTTCGATGAAGGTGCCGTGGTCCACGATGCGGGCAATGACCTCATGCATGCTGTAAGGTACGGTGGGATCCAGTGGCACCACACTGTTGAGGGCTTCATCCATGCGGTTAGGGTCATCTTCGGACGGAACGTAGGGTGGGTTTTCCAGGCTGTTGGCGGGCAAATAAGATAGCACGCGGCGGCAGAGGGCGATGGCTTCTTGATCATTAGCGGCCTTGAGATGGGCCAATCCACTGATGCCCAGGTGCACGTCGGCGCCGCCGAGTGTTTCAAAATCCACAACTTCACCGGTCACGGCTTTAATAACATCTGGCCCGGTAAGAAACATGTGGGATTGCTTCTCGACCATAATAATCAGGTCGGTGACGGCGGGAGAGTAAGAAGCGCCACCGGCACACGGCCCCATGATCAGGCTGATTTGGGGGATCACGCCGGAATAACGGGCATTGCGCAAAAAAACCTGGGCATAGCCCCCTAAGCTGCGCACCCCCTCCTGGATGCGCGCGCCACCGGAGTCAATCAGCCCCACGATGGGTGCACCGGCAGCGGCGGCCAAATCCATCACCCGCGCAATTTTATGTCCGTGCATCTCGCCCAATGAACCACCTTGTACCGTGAAATCCTGGGCGTAGGCATAAACTACCCGGCCTCCAATTTGCCCAAAGCCGGTGATGACACCATCGCCATAGGTCTTGTCGGCCTGGCCTGTCAGAACGTCGTCCCGTTGCTGAACGTAAGGTTCTAGTTCATGGAAGGTACTGGGGTCAAACAACAGTTCAATTCGTTCCCGGGCAGTAAGTTTTCCCCGTGCATGCTGGCGGGCAATCCGCTCTTCGCCCCCAGCCAGGCGCACCTTCTCCCGCATGGCGCGCAATTCCAAAATCCGAGGATCTTCTTCCGGCATGGTTGTCCTCTCTCCCATTGCAAGGTTGGCAAGATTATTATACGGGGCAAGACTGGCTCCTCGATAGTGAAAAAGATAGAGTGATTGCCCCTGCACCGGGTGACGTTTATAAGGATTCTGCGGGTGTTATGGGGTGACAAACGACTATGAGCGGCGTGAGGTTCGTCACGCTTTCTCCTCAGCGTCCGTATTGTCCCTCCAGCGTCATCGCAAAAAGCACATGGTCATGAATGGTCTGGAGTAAGGCGGTTTTGTCCAGCCCGGCGGGTAAGGTCGGGGGCAGGTTTAACGCATAGAGGGTAAAGCGGTAGCGATGGGGCTTACCCGGAGGGGGACACGGGCCGCCATAACCCACGCGCCCGAAGTCGTTCCGTCCCTGCGTGCCGATTCCTGGCACGCTCTCTTGATTGGGTATCCCTTCGGGTAAATCTCGCCGTTCAGCGGGAATATTGTAGAGTACCCAATGGGTGAATGTGCCTAAGAGGGCATCCGGATCGTCCATGATCAGTGCATAACTGGCTACTTTGGGTGCAGTTGCCTCCCAGGCCAACGCCGGGGAACGGTCGGCGCCCTTACAGGTGTATTGGGAGGGGATCATGTCTCCCGCTGAGAAAGCCGGACTGGTGAGGGAGAACCCTACCGGTTGGGGGGTGACCAGTGATACCGAGCGCAGGGGCGGCGTTAGGACAAAGAGGTTCCCCACGATTCCGGCCAGCAGTGCTGCGCTGAGAGTGCATAAGGCGTTCACGCCGTCGTTGTTCAACCAGCGATAGCCTCGCAGGTAGGCAGTGGTACTGCCGCAGCGGTGTTGCGGGTGGCGCTCCGTTTCTTTGTGACAGGAGGGACAATAATACATCACTTGAGCGCTGGCGCCCAGGAGCGAATCAACCAGGCTACCTACGAGCCCGCTCAGTGTAACCACGAGCAACACTGCCAGCGCTGAAAAGTGGGACCGCAATAAGGGGGGTGGAAACAGCCCGGCTAGCAACGCAATCCACATTGCCCCACACAGGGCAGCCAGGGTACCTAGCGCGGTGATACCGCCAGCGCTACCCGGCTCAACGCGTTTCCCTCCCAAGATACGCCGGGGGGATTGGGATGACAGAACGCCCAATTCGGTCGCCCACGTATCAGCGTTGGCCGCCGCCAAGGCGGCGGCACCGACCAGCCAAGGCAGCAGGGAGGTTGGCTGTGCGGCCTGCCAGATCACCGCCAGCGTGGCTATCCCACCATTGGCCAGCACCTGCCAGGCATCCCGGCGATCATCCTTGGCATACTTCTCTCCCAGGCTCATCTTGCGTGCTCGTGCCAGGCGCGAGAAAAAGGTTGAGGTGATGAAGAAACCCAGGAGTAAGGTCGCCCAGGGCAAGCCCCCCAGACCAAAGATGAGCCCGCCCAAGCAGGTTGCGGCAATGGCGCCGCTCCCGCTCAGGCTGCCTAAGCGGTAGGCCAGCAGGCTAATGATCAGAGCCAAGCCCAATCCCAGCCCAATTTGTAAAGAATTTATCACTGGCGTTGCCATGATTTTCGTTTCCTTAGGAAGAGCCGTGTTCTAAAACTTACGTTTGGTTTTTTTATCTCAAACCGGCCAATACGCAGGCAATGGTGAGTAAAATCAACGCTAAGTCTCCTCCGCCCCAAAGCAAGTAGGATTTGGCTTGTCCTTCTTTCTGGCGGTAGAAATAGAGACCCAGGATCAAGCCGCTGCCATAGGTTAGCACGCCTAAAATTGGAAGGAGCATTAAGCGTTGGGCTGGTAAGGGGGACGGGGGTTGAACAAAGGGGGAATAACCTAAGATAATGGTTGCACGAGAGGCTGCTAGAAGACTGCCAAGGCTGAGTAACCCCAAGAGGAGAAGGATACCGCCGATCACCATGGCGCGAGCAATCCTGTCTTGCCATAGATGAGCGACGAAGGCTACCGGGCGGGCTGAATAAGGGGTGAGCGGGTTGAGACTGCCCAATTCCAGGGCTTGGCGAAAGGCACGCGAAAAGGCGGATGGATCTTCCGGCGAGATGGCAAACACGCGTTGGGGGGTGGCAATAAGGAGCAGCGTGGTGGTTTCCGCCGCCAGAAATTCAATATCGCCCAATTCGGGTACCTTGCGATTACCAAGGATGGCTCCTGGCCAGGCGAAAAAGGGAAGGAGTAAGGGGAACCCCGCCTCATTGCCGGGGCGAATCCATTCGATGGATGCCAGGGGCAGGTGCTCAACACGCAATCCCCAGCGTAGGCGTAATCCATCACGGTCGATGGTATAGGTAGCGCGCCAAAGTGCTGCCAGGCGGTAGCCAATCCCTAGGCTGGCGATACCTCCCAGGAGCGCCAATACCAGCCATAACAACCAACGCGGGCCAGGCCGTTGTTCGGTCAATTGGGCCAGCGCTATCCCCAGCACGGCCAGGCTTGCGATCAGGGCTAATCCGTTGATCCAGATTCCGCGTTGCCGCGGGGGATGAAAGATCCAGAGAGAACTTTCTTCCATTCAGAGTGATTTCAAGACCATTTGCAAGGCATGGTAAACGTAATCTACCTGCTCTTCGGACATGACCCCGGAGAAGGGCAGTGCTAAGCCGCGTTCCCCCAGGTCTTCGGTGACCGGGTAGTCACCGCGACGGTAGCCAAACCGCTCTTGCATATACGGCTGAAGGTGAATAGGTAAGAAATACGGGCGCACCGGCACCCCATATTCGCCCAGGCGGGCCGCCACCTGTCCGCGATCTATGCCCGCTGCCAGGCGGATGACATAGACAAACCAGGACATACGTGTGGTTGTTGGAGCGATATAGGGAATTTCAACCCCATCGAGGACTTTGAGGCGCTGGTTATACCAGGCGGCGACCTGTTCACGCCGGTGCAGAAGTTCCTCAAGCCTTTGCATTTGGGCCAGACCCAGCGCGGCGCTGAGTTCATCCAGGCGATAGTTATAACCCAGGTAGGTATGCTGCAACCAGGTATCGCCCGGGGCACGTCCCTGATTGCGCAGTGCCCGCATGAAGGCTGCGGCTTCATCATTATCGGTGACGATCATTCCCCCTTCACCCGTTGTGATCTGTTTGTTGGGGTAGAAACCAAACGTTCCGTAGTCGCCTAAAACACCGGCTTTACGCCCTTTGTATTCGGCACCCAGGGCCTCACAAGAGTCTTCGATTAGTTTCAGATGATATTGGTCTGCCAGTTCATGCAGGGCATCCCAATCCGCCGGTTGACCGAAGACGTCCACGGCAAGAATGGCTTTCAGTTGCCCGCGATGCCGCCCTTGGCCGCGGCGCGGCAGCCAACGTTGAGCCACTTTTCCACCTGTGGTCAGGTCATGGACTGCCTGCATAGCCTGTTGGAGATCTAGATTACCGGTTTGGGGATCCACATCAACAAACACCGGCATGGCACCGGCGTAGAGGATCACGTTAGTGGATGCCACGAAAGAGAAGGGCGTGGTAAGCACCCAATCACCCGCTTCAACGCCGGCGGCCAAAACACATAAATGCAGGGCCGCAGTGCCAGAGTTAACGCCAATCGCGTGTTTGACACCAAGATAACGGCAAAAAGCGGCTTCAAAGGCTTCAATTTGGTCCCCCATGCTTAAGTGGGGGGTGCGTAGGACCTGGGCAACGGCTTCGCGTTCCAGGTTGGTTAAATCCGGCGACGACATGGGAATGTGAGGGGTTGTTGTGGTCTTCATACCTTCAATTCTACCCCGAATGTCAAACGCCGGGTTGGGCGCGCCGTTTAGCGGCGATCTTCCAGGGTTGCGGGTGGGGTGCGCGCGTTCAGTTCCCGGCGTACCGTGTAATATAGACTTTCAGCGCGAATGTCGCCTGCGGTGTAACACGGGGCTTTGAGGTGATCGGCTAGAGCCTGGGCCAATCCCTGATCAAAGGCTATGTGTTCCATGTTGATGACAATGCTGTGTACCCCTTCCCGGGCGATTTCATCGGCATAGAGATAGGCTTCCTCCAAGGGAGGGAGGTGGCTAATCGAGACGTTGCCCGCACCGTCAGTGAGCACGATCAATAACGGCATTACGTCGGGATGACGGAGGCGTTCGCGCTGCAGTACCTCTAAAGCCAACTTGAGCCCGGCGGAAAGGGGGGTCTTACCCCCAACCGGAATATCGGCCAGCGCCGTCTGTGCCAAGGTGACTGAGTTCGTTGGAGGTAACACGAGTGAGGCACGGTCTTTTTGGAAGACGATCAGACCGACGCGGTCGCGCCGCTGATAGGCGTCGTTGAGTAGGGAGAGGATGGCGCCCTTGGTGGCCTGCATGCGTTCGGCCACAGCCATAGACCAGGAAGCATCTACTACGAAGAGGATCAGGTTGGCGGCACGACGCACCCGCACTTTGCGCATAAGATCACTCCGATGAATAGCGAAGGCAAGATGGCGCCGTTCTTCACTACGTTCCTTTTGGAAAGGCGCTGCCGCACGCAGGGTAGCATCAAAAGCCAAATCATCTGTTGGACGCTGGGCAGGTCGAGCCTGGATGTAACGCCCGCGCTTGCGTTCGGTGCGGGTGCGTGAGCGGCGGCCGGCGAAGCGGCGCATCATCTTATCCAGCGGCGTATCCAGGCGACGCGGTTCAAAAGGCTGCGTGGCTTGGACCACCTGACCGCCATCCCACCACATGGCACTGTCCTGACGGAAAATATCCTCGCGTTGGGTGGGGTGAGGTGGGGCCTGCTCTTGCGTCTCTTGACTGAGGGTCTGGTCAGTTAAATTTTTTTTTGCCGGGCGGCTTCCTCCTCGCGAGTAGGCACCGGCTCGGTGTGTTTGCCGGTGCTGCTGGCGCCTTGCAATTGCTCAATGCGGTCCTGCAATTCTTCCATCGTCATTTCGGCTTGCTGGAAGGGAGCGCGTTTGAGCCGATGGGGCAATGCCAGTTCGGCGGCCAGAGCGATATCGCGTCCGGTTACGCTGGTACGACCTTCAAAGGCGGCATGAGCTCGCGCAGCTTTGAGGATAACCATGTCGGCGCGGTGACCGTCCACATTCAAAGAGGCGGTTAGGGAGGCAATGGAGAGTAAATCGCGCGAGGTATAAGTCACCTGGGGCAGCAACTGACGCGCCTGCTCAATCTGGTTTGAAAGTTCTTGCTCCTTAGGTAGCCATTCCTGACGAAAGGCTTCGGGGTTGGCTTCAAAAGCCAGATTGCGTTCGATGATCAGCACCCGTTCACGGGGATCGCGGATGCCTCGAATTTCGACCGAGAGGGCGAAACGGTCGAGTAATTGCGGGCGTAGTTCACCCTCCTCGGGGTTCATGGTGCCAACCAAGATAAAGCGCGCCGGGTGGCTGAATGAGATGCCCTCGCGCTCGATGATGTTCACACCCATGGCGGCGGAATCGAGCAAAATATCCACTACATGGTCATCAAGCAAGTTTACTTCGTCAATATAAAGTAAACCGCGGTTGGCGGCAGCCAACACGCCCGGCTCGAAGTGACGTTCCCCTTTTTGGATGGCCTTCTCGATATCCAGGGTGCCCACCACACGGTCTTCGGTGGCCGAAATGGGCAGGTTGACAAAAGGGATTGGGCGGGTGGTGACCGGGAGATTCTCACCTCGGACGGCACGTTCGCGGCATTCGGTGCACCAGGTGGCAGGCGTATCGGGATCGCAGCCAAAGCGGCAGTCCGCAATGACCTTAATATGCGGTAACAGCGCTGCCAGGGCGCGCGCCGCCGTGGATTTGGCGGTGCCGCGCTCGCCGCGGATCAAAACCCCGCCAATGCGCGGATCAATGGCATTCAGGATCAGGGCGCGTTTCATCTGCTCCTGACCCACAATGGCTGTAAAGGGATAAATCACCGGCATATTGATCTGCCTCTCTCGCTACCAATAGGTTCTCGCAGGGTAAGTTTACCACGATTTGCAGCAGTGAGCGTGGGCCTGTCGAGCCTGTGGCAGCGCGAATTTGGGTTAGGAGGGAATCAGGGGAGGCCAGACGGAAGCCCCAATTCATCCAACCAGGCCCGGATACGCGCGGCAATCTGATCCCGAACCTGGCGGAATTTTGCTCGTTTGACCTCATCTTCGCCTTCAAATGCCGCCGGGTCCTCAAACGGCCAATGCAGTCGGATGCCCTGGCCGGGGAAGAAGGGACAGTTCTTTTCAGCATCGGCGCATACGGTGATCAGGTAGTCAAATGTCATTTTCCCGCGGTAAGTGTCCAGGGATTTCGAGGTCTGTTGAGAGGCATCGATCCCTATTTCGGCGAGCACTTGTAGCGCGTAAGGGTTAACGCCCTTAGGTTCAATGCCGGCGCTGTGAACCTCGAACCAATCGCCGCCGTAGTGGCGTAAAAGCGCTTCGGCCATTTGGCTACGGGCGGAATTGCCGGTGCATAGGAAGAGAACGCGTCTTTTGGTCATTGTCTTAATTCTATCGTGATCTAGTTTGATTTTAACCAGTTTAAATTAAGAAAAATCAAACAGTGGGTTAGGGTAAGGTTAAATCCGTGAAAAAATGCCCCAAAATATTGACATTTTTGGCAAAATCGTTGAAAATAAACCCCTGACTGCAGACGATAAGGGGTGATTTCACCTCACTGCTGCCCACTCCCCGCTCGGGCAGCGGCGGGGCAAGGGGAAGGGGTTTTGGTGGGTTCTTGACCTGCTGAGGCCCCCTCTATCTTTTATCCGCCTTGCCGGGAGCGTGGAGGTACCTGTTGGCTGACCACCCCGAACGTTGCAGCACATTTATCCCAAAAAGAAGGAGGTTTATGGACAGTTGGACGGGCAGCTGCGCTTGGGGGAACACTATATTTGTGATCTCTCAAACTGCAACCGAGAACTGCTCTACGATAGCGAGCGTTCCCGCGATTTGTTCTTCCAGGCAGTGAGAGATAGTGGGTTAACCATTGTCAGCGAGGGCTACTATCCTTTCAGCCCGCATGGTTTCACTTGTTTCCTCTTGTTGGCCGAGTCCCATGCGAGTTTGCATGCGTGGCCAGAATATGGTTACTGCGCTATCGACCTGTTCACCTGTAATCTGGACCTTGATATCAAGCCATTGGTGGACAAACTGATTAGCCTGTTTGGGGCGCAAGACGCCCAAATTCGCGTAGTCAGCCGCTCTGCGGTTTGCCGGGAGGAGTGCCCAGTATGAACGCCTCATTAGAATCCCCCACTCTGGTGCGTTACATCATGGAAGAACCCGGCGTGCCTGCCACGGGTGAAAAGCCGTGGGGCTGGCATCTGGTGTTGAATCTGTATGAATGCGATCCGGAGCGCATCACCTCGGCGGACGTCATCCGGCAGTTTGTCATTGATCTGTGTGACTTGATCCACATGCGTCGCTTCGGTGAGCCTCTAATCGTCAACTTTGGCGAAGATCCACGCGTCACCGGTTATTCTCTGGTGCAACTCATCGAGACCAGTAACATCACCGGGCACTTCGCCAATCAGTCCAACGCGGCTTACCTGGATATCTTTTCATGCAAGGAATTTGATCCAGAGATAGCCACCCGTTTCTGCGTGGAAACCTTCCGCGCGAAAAAATTTAGTGGAGTGTTTATCAACCGTGGCTGAGACCTGGGTTACCGAACAATTACATTCGTTTTATCGCCAGTCACTGCGGGTGAAGAAGGTGCTGGTGGACGAGCAAACGCCCTACCAGCACCTTCAAGTGGTGGAGACCGAGTTTTTCGGCAAGGTGCTGATTTTGGATGGGATAATCCAGTTAACCGAGTATGATAACGCTGGCTACCACGAGATGATCACCCACGTTCCGATGCTGGCGGTGGAGAACCCGCGTACAGTGTTGATTGTGGGCGGTGGGGATGGAGGCAGCCTGCAGCAAGTGTTGCGTTACCCCTCGGTGGAGCGGGCCGTGGTTTGTGAATTGGATCGGCGTGTGGTGGAAGTGTGCCGCGAACACTTTCCAGCCTTTGGCGATCCTTATCGTGACCCGCGGGCAGAGGTGGTCTTCCAGGATGCTTTCACCTATCTAGAGAACCCGCCACTCAAGTTCGATGTCATCGTCTCAGACACCACCGATCCCATTGGGCCGGCGGAGAAACTCTTTAGCCCTGATTTCTTCCGTCGCCTAGCGGCAGCGCTCAACCCGGGCGGGGCGATTGCAATTCAAAGCGAGCAGATGTTCTTCGATCAGGCTTTGATTCGTGACATTTATCGCTTTGCCAAGACGCTTTTCCGCGCCCCAGCATACTACTATACCCTAGTGCCGACCTACCCCGGCGGCGGAATTGGGTTCATGTATATGTCGGATGTGCCCTGGACGAACGGTTTGAACAAATCCTATCCGCCGGGGCAGATGAATTACCTCAACCCCGACGTGCACCGGGCGGCCTTTGCCTTGCCGGAGTTCTTCCGGCGGGTGCTGGAAAGTTGATCGCTTCCTAGCCGTATTCGGACATTGAGGCGAAGATCTCTCGTGGACATTTGCCCGCGGGAGATCTTTTTGCCGCTCCGGCTTTGGGCCAGGGTGCGGTATAATCCTAACGTTGCCTGAAACCGGGTTCAATTTTTGGAATGAGAAAAGGTTATGGAAGTTGGCACTGTCTTTCCGGTAGATATTGATGAACAAATGCGCTCAGCGTACCTCGACTACGCGATGAGCGTTATTGTGGCGCGGGCGCTGCCCGATGCGCGCGATGGCCTTAAGCCGGTTCATCGTCGCATCCTCTACGCAATGCATGAATTAGGCTTGCGTTCGAATGCCCCGTATAAGAAATCTGCCCGCATTGTGGGCGAGGTGTTAGGTAAGTATCACCCACATGGCGATATGGCAGTATATGATGCCATGGCGCGCATGGCACAAGATTTCTCAATGCGCTATCCTTTGGTTGATGGTCAGGGTAACTTTGGCTCAGTGGATGGTGATGCCCCGGCGGCCATGCGTTACACCGAGGCGCGCCTGAACGCCCTGGCCGAAGAGATGCTGGCCGATATTGACAAAGACACGGTGGATTTCACCGATAACTTTGATGGTTCGCTCAAAGAGCCGGTGGTCTTGCCCGCGCGCCTGCCCAATTTACTACTCAACGGCGCGTCAGGGATCGCTGTGGGCATGGCGACCAACATTCCCCCACACAACCTGAATGAGTTAAGCGCGGCGATTGCCTATGTCATTGACCACTACGATCAGATTGACGAAATTACCGTAGACGACTTAATGAAACACCTCCCTGGCCCGGATTTTCCTACCGGTGGGGTGATCGTGGGGCAAGAAGCCATCCGCCAGATGTATTCAACCGGACGGGCGCGGCTGACGGTGCGCGGACAAGCGCATATCGAAGAGATTCGCGGTGGGCGTTACGCCATCATCATCACCGAGATCCCCTTCCAGGTGAATAAAGCCAGTTTAATCGAACGTATTGCCGAATTGGTGCGTGAGGGACGTATTGATACCATCGCCGATTTGCGTGATGAATCAGACCGGCGCGGCATGAGCATTGTCATCGAATTAAAACGCGGTGCACAACCCCGCAAGGTGCTCAACCAGTTGTACAAGTTCACGCCTTTGCAGATCACCTTTGGGGCGCATCTTCTGGCGCTGGTAGACAACGAGCCGCGAGTGCTTTCGCTCAAGCGTGCCCTGCAAATCTACATTGAGCACCGTCGCGAGGTGATCGTCCGTCGATCGCGCTTTGAATTGGAAAAAGCGCGCCAGCGAGCCCATATTTTGGAAGGTTTGCTGATTGCTCTGGCGAACCTGGATGAGGTCATACAACTGATCCGCCAGTCCTCGGATGCCGATGTGGCGCGTAAGCGCCTGATAAGCCGTTTCAAACTCAGCGAAGCCCAGGCACAGGCGATCTTGGAAATGCCCTTGCGGCGATTGGCTGCGCTGGAACGCAAGAAAATTGAGGATGAGCATAAATCCCTGCTCAAGCAGATTGCGGCTTTGGAAGATTTGCTTGCCTCACCCAAGAAAGTGCTCAAAGCCATCAAATCCGATTTACAAGAACTGACCGAGAAATATGGCGATCAGCGCCGTACACGCATTGTCGTCGGTGAAAAAGAGGACTTTGAGGAAGAGGATCTGGTACAGGATGAGCCGGTGTTGATTATCCTGACGCAGAAAAATTACATCAAGCGGGTGTCACCCTCGGTGTTTCGCACCCAGAGCCGTGGCGGGCGCGGTGTTACCGGTCAGTCCTTGAAGGATGAAGATGAAACGCTGATGTTGTTAGCTGCCCGCACGTTGCACACCATCCTTTTCTTCTCTGACCGGGGTAAGGTCTATGCCGAGAAGGTCTATCAAATCCCCGATGCCGGACGCACCGACCGGGGCTCGCCGATCACCAATGTCCTTTCACTGGATAGCGGTGAGCGGATCACAGCGGCAGTGGCGGTGCCGGATTTTTCCGCGGCGCAATACTGCACCATGACCACGGTGCGCGGCAAGATTAAGCGGGTGGCTTTGGAAGAATTTTCCAACGTTCGTGCCTCGGGACTGATTGCGATGACGTTGGAAGAAGGTGATGAACTCGGCTGGGTGCATCTAACCAGCGGCAAGGATGAGTTAATCCTGGTGACGGCGAAAGGTCTGGCCTTGCGCTTCAAAGAGGAAGAAGTCCGACCGATGGGACGCCAGGCCGCGGGAGTGATTGCGATCAAATTACAGGCTGGTGACCGCGTGGCTTCCATGGATGTGGTGCATCCAAACGCCGATTTGCTGATCGTCACCGAACAGGGGTATGGGAAGCGCACCGCGCTCAAAGATTTTCCACGCCACTCGCGCGCCAAATCTGGGGTAGCGGCTTTACCGGCAACTGCGCTGAAGGCCAGCGGCATGGTGGCCGCGGCGCGGATGGTACAGGAAGAAGATGAAGTAACACTGATTTCAGCCGGTGGGGTTATGCTGCGGCTCAAGGTGAAGGATATCCGGCGGATGACGCGCGTCGCGCGCGGGGTACGCTTGATGGAACTGGATAAAGGTGATACCGTAGCCTCGGTGGCGCGTATTGCCGCCGCCGATTTGCGCGCAGGTGGGTGATTAGAACAACATCATCCGCCCGGTAACCACCAGGCACAGCATTCCGAGTACCACGGTCATCAAGAACAGCAGCAACGAGAGCACAAACCGCTGGGCAGCCGTCATCCCCAGAAACTCGCGCCGGCGACGTCGCCGGCGCGACGCGGAAGGCTTAGGTTCTTCTTCGGAAAACGATACGTCAATCGAACCGCGTAAATCGTCAAGCATCCTCACCTCCTGAGGATCCGGCAAATGGCGCAGCGAGAGGGCGAATCTCCCCTGCGCTCAGCCGATATTCAAAGCCGTCTTCTAACCGCAAGCGTAAATGCCCTTCGGGGCTCAATCCCTCCACGCGTCCGATCAGGGGGGGATTATGTCCATCGCTGGCCTGAACCCATTCACCGCGAAATGCCAGGTGGTCTTCCCAGGCGATCATAAATTCGGGGCTGGTCAGGCGAGGGCGCCAGACAAAAAAGGCCTCAAGGACGCGCCGGAGCACGTCCCAGCGGTTTATGGGATGTCCCAAGACCTCTTCCAGACTGATTGCCGGATAGTGCAGTCCCTCGGCTGGGGGCACAGCGGCGCGTCCCACGTTAATCCCGATGCCCACCACGGCCCCTTGCAACTGCTCTTCCTGCCAGGCCAGTTCAACCAAAATGCCGCACACTTTGCGTTTGTCAACCAGTACGTCGTTAGGCCATTTGATGTGGGCGTCCACCCCAAAACCAACCTTGAAAGCCTGGGCAACGGCCAGTGCACCCAACGCCGTTAGACGTTCAACCGGGAACGGCAACTGCGCATTGGGCCGCACAATGAGGGTAAACGCTAACCCTGCCTCAGGTACGGTGATCCAGGTGCGACCTAACCGCCCCCGCCCGTGAGTTTGGTGCCCTGCCACCACCAAAGCCCCATCCGATGCACCCTGATCCAACCAGGCTAAAGCGATATCGTTGGTTGATCCAATCTCTTCATAATACTGCCAGGCGGGCAGATTTAGGTCGCGCAACCAATGTTCAAGCGCAGCAGATTCCATCATGAGGTAATTATACTTGTTACCTCCAAACCGTGGGTGCAGAGGTTGGGCTTAGGTGAAAAATAAAAAAACTCCCACAGGTAACTGTGGGAGCGGGATGGAACGTAGCGATTAGATTAGCGCGCCACAACTTTGATCGTGCGCGGACGGGCTGCAGCGGCTTTGGGTACCCGCAGAGTCAACACACCGTCCTTGAGGCTGGCGTCGGCTGAGGCGGAATCCAGTTCATCCGGCAGGTGAATCACCCGCATGAAGCGACCGCGCGGGCGTTCTTGGAGGATGTAAGTGGCTTTCTCGTCATACTCGGCTTTGAGTTCGCCCTGGAGAGTAACCGTATTATCCTGGATCTGGATTTGAAGTTCTTCGGGTTTCACACCGGGCACTAACGCCGTGATCTCATAGCCTTCGTCATTAACGCGAACGTCCACCGGCACCCAGACCGTGGGCGATTCTTCGGGCCATTCCTCGTTGAGAGCACGATCCAACCAGCGCCGCATCATCCAGCGACCGTAGGGCATGCGCATGTACGTCATCATAATCAACCTCCTGTAATCGTTTGGCTATTCTATCTCTTTGGACATTGGATGCCTTTATCTTAGTCACGGTGTATAGGAATTTGGCAAATAAAACATCAGCGTTTTATATGAATCTGGACATAAGAACCGATGACCCGGCATTTTTACGCGCCGGGTTGTCGGTTAAAGGATGATGGATTTGATCAGGCTTCGTTGATCACCCAACAGGCATGAGGGGGAAAGTTGATGATGACTTGATCTCCAGGGCGGGGCAAGGCCAACTGACGCTCGTTGAAGAGATCGGCCAACACCTCGCGTCCCTGCAAATCTACCCGCACCCGCACAATGGCGCCGAGGAACATCACATCCAGGACGCGTCCCTGTAAGTGATTGCGGCCTTCCACCGTGCCGAGGTTCATTTCCTCCGGGCGTAGAGCCAGGGTAATGACTTGACCGCGATTTAGGTGCGGCAGCGGTTCAACCTGTAACACGTTGTTATCAAAACGCACTTTGCCCTGCTGGGGGTCCTCAACAATCACTGGGATGAGATTGAGTTGGCCGATGAACGAGGCCACGAAGCGGGTTTTAGGGTAGTTATAGACCTCAAAGGGGGTTCCGACCTGCTCGATTCGTCCTTCATACATCACTACGACGCGGTCCGAAAGCGAAAGCGCCTCTTCCTGGTCATGAGTGACGTAGATGGCGGTGATGCCCAAAGTTTGCTGAATACGACGGATCTCGGCGCGCAGTTCGACGCGAATTTTAGCATCCAGTGCTGAAAGGGGTTCATCGAGCAGTAAGACGCGTGGGCGGATAGCCAGCGCCCGTGCTAATGCAACCCGCTGTTGTTGCCCACCCGAGAGTTGGTAGGGGTAGCGGTTTTCAAAACCAGTTAAGCGAATCAGATCGAGCATCTCGCCGATGGTCTTGCGAATCTCTTCCGGCGGGCGTTTGGCTACCTTCAGCCCGAAGGCAATGTTGTCAGCCACGGTGAGGTTGGGAAAAAGAGCATAGGATTGGAACACCATGCCGATATGGCGGCGGTTAGGGGGCAGGGTGGTAATGTCGTTGCCATCCAGAATGATCTTGCCACTGGTAGGTAATTCAAAACCGGCGATCATGCGTAGGGTGGTCGTTTTACCGCAGCCGCTCGGGCCCAAGAAGGATACAAATTCCCCCCGCTCTACTTCCAAATTGAAGTCCCGAACAGCCAGAGTCAGCCCGAAGCGTTTGGAGAGGTTTTGCAGACTCAGATAGGCCATATGTCCTTTCACCACGAAAGAGTTTAGCGCGCACCGAACGCTTGATCACCACCCAAGGCGCGCCGTCCCACAAATTGGAAAAGCATCGTGAACGCCCAGGTAAGGGCGAAACTGATGACGGCTAACGCCGCGCCCTCATAGGCGCGATTTTGCCCCACCTGTGACATATAAGGCCCAAAAGCCTTCAGCCCAACCAGAAAACTGGCTATGGTCAATTCTCCCATGACAATGGTAATGGTCAAAAAGGCACCACTAAGAATGGCGCTACGCAGGTTGGGGAAAATGATTTGAGTGATAATCACCCACCAACCGGCGCCCAGGCTCTGGGCAGCTTCGGTCAGGGTGCGAATATCTATGGCTTGAAGCCCAGTGTCCACGGCACGATAAAGATAGGGGAGCACCAGTACCACGTACCCCGCCACCAACAGGATCTGCGTACCGGTGAATGAGTTGGTCAGCAGGAAGGGGGGACGGCTGAAAACGCGGATCAGCCCAAAGACCAACACAATGGCTGGTACAACAAATGGCATCAGGGTGATGAATTCCACCACCGGTCGCAGTTGAGGCAGGCGCAGGCGGATCCAATAGGCAGTGGGAACAACTAAAACGACTCCTACCACCACCGTGAGTAGCGCCATCTCGAGCGAAAAGGTAAAGGCGCTGGCGAAACGAGGATCGCTGAGCACGCGCTGGTATGCCAGCGCACTCAGTACACCTTTGCGCGCTCGCAGTGAGAAGTCTATGGTCGCGATAAGGGGGACGAAGAAGTAGAGTCCACCTAGAAAGAGGATGAACCAGGAGAGCAAGCGCTGGCGCAGGGGGGCGTGGGTATTGCGGTCCATGTCAACCTCCGGAGGGTTTAGCGGCGCAACCAGCGCTCACTGCGCCGTCGCAACACATAATAAATAGCCATATTGAGCGCCATGATCACAATCATCCCGAACGAAAGGGCATACCCTAACCCAGGATTGTAGAGTACATCTCCCATGATTTGAGCGCCGATGAGAATGGTGATCAGGTTAATCAATCCACCTGTGAGCGAGAGCGCGGTGGCGTAAGCGCCGAAGGCATTCCCAAAAAGCAAGATGATCGCACCTAGGATTGACGGGGTCAGAATGGGTAGGGCAACCATACGCCAGTAGTCCCAGGTGCTGGCGCCCAAGTTCTCGGCAGCTTCGCGCCACTCGCGCTTAAGCCCTTCCAGGGCCGGGGCAATGATCAAAACCATCAGTGGAAACTGGAAATACATGTAAGTTAGGCTTAAGCCCCAGAACGAATACAGGTTGAAACCGATCTCGTAGATATCTACCCCCAAGGTTTTGAGCAACACCGTGACCATGCCCAGGCGCCCGAGCGTGGCCACAAAGGCAAACGCTAAGGGCACACCGGCAAAGTTCGAAGCCACGCCGGAGAAGGTGAGCAGGGCATCCCGCGCCCAACGGGGCAGGCCGCCTAAGGTGACCGCATAAGCCAGCAGGAAGCCAAACAGCCCGCCACCCAGGGCTGTGGCTAGGCTGATGCGAATGCTGATCGAATAAGCGCTCAGGATTGAGGGAGAAAATAAACTGCGGATGTTATCGAGGGTGAAATGCCCTTGGGTATCCCGGAATGAGCCCACCAAGAGTGACAATGAGGGCAATAGCATGAACAAAGCCGCAAAGATGAAAAAAGGGGCTACGCCTATCCACACCATCCATCCGGTGCCAGTACGGGTGCGGCGCAAAGGTGATTCTGGGGAGGGCTGCACTGTGGCAGCCCTCCCTCCTGAAGGTGATTGAACTGTCGAGACGAGGGGGCGGATTTCGCTCATTGGGTTAATTTTACTTGACTTCGGCTCCGACGACCTTATCCCAGTTCTCGGCAATGTAGGCTTTGGCCGCGTTCAGTTGCTCAATGGTGGGGAAAACGGCCTTGGCATACAATTCCGCCGGGGGTAGTTCAGCCAAAAGGTCTGCCGGGATGGCGTTGCGTTTGACCAAATCATCAAAACGGATGGGGTGGCAACCGCCCTTGAGCCAGATCAATTGTCCCTCGTCGGAATAAAGGAACTCCATCCACAACTTGGCAGCGTTGGGATGGGGAGCATAGGCACTGATCGCCTGGATGTAAACACCCGCGATGATACCGCTCTTGGGGATGACCACCTCAATTTCGGGGTTGCCTTCCAGGGCTTTCTTATCGGCCAGGGCGTTGTAATCCCAGCGGAAAACCACCGGGGTTTCGCCTTTGGCAATGGTGGACTGCTTCGCGATCACCGGAACGAAATTACCGACTTCGTTCAGTTTCTTGAAGTATTCCAGGCCGGGTTGGACGTTATCCAGCGAACCACCGTTAGCAAGGGCTGCGGCATACACGCTCATCTGCGCCTGGGCGGAGAGGCGCGGGTCGCCGGCCAAGGCAACCTGATTCTTGTATTCCGGCTTCAGCAGGTCAGCCCAATCTTGGGGCACGTTCTTAACGACATCTTTGTTGACCTCAAAAGCCATGACGCCGTAGTAATCTCCATACCAATAGCCATCCGGGTGCTTGAGGTTGTCGGGGATGGTGTCCCAGGTAGATACCTTGTAAGGCATGGCCAGTTGTTCTTCTACCAATTGTGGACCAAAGGCATATCCCACGTCAATCACGTCTGGGGCTTGAGGGCCCTTACTGTCTTTATTGGCTTTGATGGCTTCAATTTCCTCGGCAGAACTGGCATCGGGATTGAGTTCATTGACCTGGATGCCGTACTTTTGCTTAAAGGTCTCGATGGCTTCACCGTAATTGCACCAATCGTGTGGTAATGCGATGGTGGTAAGCATGCCCTCTTGCTTGGCGGCAGCGATTAGGTCTGCCAGCGCACCGCTCTCACCCCCGGATGAGGCTGGCGGCTGGGTGGGAGCCGCGGTGGGTGTGCCCGCACAGGCGGCCAGAAAGGCTACCAGGACAAGCAAACTCACCCAGCGGAAAAGGCGGGACAACGTGAGGGCTTTCATAATTCTTTTCCTCCTTATTTGGGGTTGAATTTGGGGAATGATTCTATTTTATACTAAAAACAGGATTAAAAACGTTACCCTGAAGATCAAAATTGGCTTAAATGAAGGTAAACGTTTCACCAAAGAATTGTTAAGAAAGGTGGAGGGTATGCTATAATCGCCTCGATCTTGGCTTATGGAGTGCGCAATGTGTTTTGATTTCTCTGCCTTTTCGCTGGAGAATTTCTCGGATCCTTGTCAACAAGAATTGCACCCTCGGGCGCGCGTAGGATTGGCGCTTTTTGCCGAGGGACAGTATTTTGAGGCCCACGAGGCTTTGGAAGAAGCCTGGCGTGAGAGCCATGGCCCGCAGCGGGCGCTCTATCAGGGAATATTACAGGTGGGCGTGGCCTATCATCACATCCTGCAGGGAAATTACACTGGTGCGCTGAAAATGTTTGCTCGGGCGCAGGCGAACTTGGAAGCGTTTGAGCGCCCGTGTTCGGGGGTGGATGTGCCACAATTACGGGAAGATGCGCGGCGGGTAGAGGTGGCGTTACGGGCACTGGGCGAGGCACGCATCCATGAATTAGATCGTAAATTGCTCAAGCCTGTTCCGATGATCAGCTCTGAGTAGCGCGGGAGAGAACATAACATGGAATCCAAGCCGTTTGCGGGTAAGGTTGTTCTAGTCACTGGCGGAGGGCGCGGGATTGGGCGAGCCATCGCCCTCTATTTTGCCGCGCGAGGTGCCGATGTGGTGATCAACTTTGTGCGCAACCAGGAACATGCCGAAGAGGTGGCAGATCAGGTTGAAGCCCTGGGACAGCGGGCGCTGATGGTACGAGCCAACGTTGGATATCCGGAGGAGATCGAAAAACTGTTTGCCCGCATTGCTGAAACGTTCGAGGGTCTGGATATCTTTATCAGCAATGCTGCTACCGGCTTCAACCGTCCTGGGATGCAGCAGAAGGTGAGCGGGTGGGATTACACCATGAACGTCAACGCGCGCGCTTTCCTTTTCGCTGCCCAAAAAGCGGTTCCTTTAATGGAAAAACGCGGCGGCGGGCACATGGTGGCGATCACCAGCCCCGGCTCGCAACGGGTTCTGCCCGATTACATTGCCGTAGGGGCCAGCAAAGCCGCCCTTGAGGCACTTACCCGTTACCTGGCAGTGGAACTGGCACCCAAGAACATTATCGTCAACGCTGTCGCCCCTGGCATTGTACTGACCGATGCGCTCAAGCATTTTGCCGCTCTCAGTGACCCCGAGGTGATCGAGCGGGCAATTGCCAACACCCCCGCCGGCCGCTTGGTGACACCTGAGGATGTGGCCGGGGTGGTGGGGTTCCTATGCTCACCGGGAGCGGCAATGATACGCGGCCAGGTGATTGTGGTGGATGGCGGGTATACGCTGATCACGCCTGGCTGAGATTTATATTTGAAGCCCGAATAACCTGAGCCAAGGGCGCGCATTTTGGGCCAGGAAAGGCCAGGGGATGGCGACCAGGGTTAATAGTAAGGCCAGGCCGAAACCAAGTGCGGCCTGGCGGTGCTTTTGCGCATCTGTCGGGGCTTTCTTGCTCAAGGTGCGCGCCATGTGGGCGATCCCGAGCGCAATCAGCATGAGGAAGATGTGTTCCACGGCGAAGAAGCGCAGCCCTACTTCACGCATGGCAGCGCCAAGATTCCCGATCAACACACCGCCCCAGCCGCGGGTCAGGTACAGGATAAGTCCGAGTAATATTTGCAAATCGAATGCCAGGGTGAAGAGCATCCCAGCGCGTCCATCCTCAGGGGTGAAGGGGCGGTGACCGATCCAACCACCAATGGAGCGGACGAGAGCCACACCACCCAGGATTAAAACCGCCCAGCGCGTCAGGTTATGCAGGCTCAATAGAATCAGGTTGAGGGTATCCATGAATGTCCTCCTGAGAAGAGATGTAAGTGGTTAAGGTTTCCAACACGTGTTCTAACCAGTGCGCCTCGGCAGCCAGGTGATAGCGTTGGTGTTCCAGGGCCAGTGCAGCTGCCCCGGCATGTGCGGGGGCGTTTTCCAACCTCAGGCGCCGGGCCTGGATCTGGGCAAGCCGCTTTTGAAGCAGGTTGCGAGCTTCGTGGGGGGGTAAGGCATCCAGGAAACTCAGACCTATGTCCCCCGCGAAATAGATGGGGTGATAATCGCTCAAGTTCTTGCGCAGCAACTGCCAGAAGGCATGTTCGCCCTCGGGGGTTAGATGGTAGATGCGCCGCTGGAGACCGCGGGCGGGGTGATCTTTGTTCCAAGTAACCCAACCTTTTTGTGCCATGCGCTTTAGCAAATAGTAGGCGGTTGGTTTCTTTAGGGCTGTGCAGGCATCCCAATCATGAGCGATGAGAGCATTGAGGGCATAACCGTGAGTAGGGCCACGACGGAGTAATCCGAGCAGGAGCAATTCATTGGCCTCATCTTCAGGCAGGGGCATGGCAGATCACCAAGGTGTTCAAAATAGTCAAAATTGACTATTTGAATTGTATGGAATTAGAGGACTTTGTCTAGCCTGATTCAGGTTAGCAAAGGGATGAAAAACCCATCATCCGGGGGTGAGAAGAAGGCGGGTTTGTTTATGGCTTGCCAGGGACAAGCAGATCATTGCGAAAAGGGTTCGACAGATGTAACCTGGGAGAGGGGCTGACTTTCCAGGTTGGCGGTGACCGGCCAGAATAAGGCGATAAGACTCATTGCACTGCATCCCAAGCCGCCGATGATGTACCATGTTTGTAACCCCAACCAATCGGCAATAGGGCCGGCAAAGAGCATTCCCAGGGGTGTCATGGCTGAAGCCAGGCTGTGGATCACGGTAAATACGCGCCCTTGGATTTCCGGTGCGACTCGTGCCTGCACCAGTGCGTAGAGCGGCCCGTTGGTGATAGGGTTGGCTATCCCTAACCAGAACATCAACCCCAACGCTATAGGATAGGCTGATGGTGGCAGAAACCCCATCCCCATCGCGCCTAAGCCGGTGGCAAACAGGCCCGTCATTGAGGTCCATAATTTGCGCCGGAAACCCCCACACACTTAGAAGTAACCCGCCTAGGACCACACCGATACCGTATCCGGATTCGAGCCAACCGAGATGGATGGCTTCCCCACGAAAATGGCGGGTGACGAGCAAGGGCAAGAGTGCAAAAGCGGGGTTGAGTAAGAAGTTGATCAGGGTGGCCATGAGCAAAATAGCCAGCAAACCGGGCCAGGCGGCGATATAACGCAGGCCTTCTTGCACATCTCGCACTACCAGGCGTGGCGTCACGGCCGATTGCGCATCCGTGCGTTGTGGCTGGGGAATGTGGACTAGCCAGAGCAAGTTGACGGCAATCAAGGCGGTGAGGATGTCAATGGCAAGGATGTGCGGCAGGGGCCACAGGGTTAACAAGAAGGCACCGATTGGTGGGGCGGTGATGTTGATCAGGCCGTTGAGGGCCTGGTTAGCACCGGCGATGCGAGAGAGGTGACGTTCTGGTACCATTAGCGACGTGGATGCTTGCATCGCTGGCCAGTGGAATGCGTTGCCTAGACTGCGTAAAAACAGCACGACGTAAACATGCCAGGGTTGGGCGCGCTCAAAAGCAAACAGGATGACCAGCCCCAGCGTAGCCATGGCAATGGCGCTATCAGCGAGCATCATCACCCGGCGGCGATTCCAGCGATCCACCAGGGCCCCGGCGAACGGTCCTAAGAGGACCTGAGGGAGCAAGCCGAAAAGAGAGGCGGTTGCCAGCACAACGGCCGAACCGGTGGTTTGGGTGAGCCACCAGATCAGCGCAAAGTGCGCTAATCCGCTGCCAAAAAGAGAAAAGACCTGCCCAATCCACATAGGGGCAAAGCGGCGCAACCAGTAGCGATCTACCTCGGGGGAAGAAGGAATACTCATAGGAGCTCTACTCAGCGAAAGGATCACTCTCCCGTGCCACACAAATGGCCGGGCTTTTGGCAATGAACGAGGCGCTGAGCCTCAACGGTTACTCAATGAAGACCTCGACGTGCTCGCCGTCTTCTTCGTCGAAGACATCTACCAGCGTGCCGGTTTCACCGGATCGAATAAACTCCATCAGGCGATTAATGTCCAAACCTTCCACTTCGGGGGTGAACCGCATCCCCATCTTAATCCCGGCTGAAACCAGATTCAGCGGCAGGCGGATGTTGGCGCGCACTTTGCCGGTATCGGTATCGGTGATGCGCACGCGTAGCCAACGCCCGCTTCCACCGGG
>NZ_JBWGPQ010000010.1:0-76074 GCF_056331585.1 Thermanaerothrix sp. | reverse complement strand
TCGCTGGTGCGCGCCTATGTCGGCTATGGACGGCTGGACACGGTGGAACAGACCCGTTTACTCAACCAACTCTACCACAAACTCTGGCTGTACCACAACTTCTTCCAGCCTGTCCTGTGCCTGCAAGAAAAACGCTTCCTCTCCAACCAGACGCCTGCCAAAGTCAAGCGCATCTACGACCCTGCCGTGCCACCCCTGGAGCGGCTCATCCAGGCCGGTGCGCTCTCGCCGCAGAAACAGGCGGCCTGCCTGGCTCGCCGCGAGCAAACCAATCCCATGCGCTTGCGCGAAGAAATCCAATCTCTGACTGACCGCCTTTCCCGCCTGCCCTGTGCTCCAGAAGGTCAGGTGGAGGATGTTCGCTTGACCCTGCAACAGCAAGAGAGTTCCCATGTCTGATTTACCTGCCTGGCCATTTGCTGTCCAACCTTTCGTAATACACTATGGCCTACCCCCCCCGAAGACGAACAGGCCATATGGTTCTATGGCGGTTCGTCTTTTCTATTCCACGTTTCCCAGAAAGGAGAAGGCCGTTCGGTAACATTATCTTTTGGTAGAACGATCGCTGTTCGGTAACATTATCTTTTGGCTTGACACGGGGTGTACCTTTTTATCACCTTACCAATCTGTCAAGTGCAAGAATGATACAATCCCTTATAATCAAAATGTAAATTTTTCCAACGGCTTCAATTTCTCTCTCAGGATAAACATTTATGAAGCATGTCTTTAATCATCGCCGACGATCAGGATTGTGGAAATTCCTATCCTTTATAGCGATTTCCTTATTTACATTTCTAATAACCGCATGCCAAAATGGAATTTTTCAGATTGTTCAAGGTGCGGCTCCTCCCGAACTTTCACGAGCCTATACCAACGATTGTTCTTACGGTGGGTTGATTAAATCCATTGAAGCCCTAGATCTCTCTACCGTGCGTATCACCTTGTGTCGCCCCGATGCCGCCCTCCCAGCCAAACTGGCTTATCCGGTTTTTGCTATTCAGGATAGCGACTATTTGAACCATTACAAAGGAAATTCACTTGAATTAAGTCGAGTTCCCAATGCCAGCGGTCCCTACCGTCTCTCACGCTATGATCCCGGGCAGCAAATCATTTTGGAACGCAATCCTGATTATTGGGGTGTACCACCTAAAAGTCAAAAGATCACCATCAATTGGTACGAATCCGTAATATCACGGATCGTTTTACTGCGTAATGGAAAAACCGATGCTATTGACAGCCTAGGCGCCAATTTTCTACCTATCCTCGAAACCTTCACCGATATATCTCCAATCTACCAATCGGCCCTAAACGTCACTTATCTGGGATTTAACAATCGTATGCCACCTTTCAACGATGTGCGAGTGCGCACCGGAATCGCCCTTAGCCTGAATCGCCCCCGTTTGCTTACCTATGGTTTAGCCTCTGATTCAATACTAGCCAATCAATTCCTCCCTCCTGCCATGAACCTTGGATACACGCCTGGTTTGAATTGGCTGGATTACAACCCCAAGGAAGCCCAAGACTGGCTAAAGCAAGCCGACTTTGATTGGAATCAAGAACTGGTTTTGGTTTATCCATCAAACCCACCTTTGGATGCCCCTTATGTAGAAATGCTGGCCCAACAGATAAGGTTACAACTCAACTCATTAGGGCTAAAAGTAAAACTTTTGGCGCTCGATTCAGCAGCCTATAGCCAGGTGTTGCGTAATGGAAACGCTCCCCTCTTTTTAGCCACCTGGAGCGCCACTTATGCCGACCCCGATGATTTCTTCTCCCGGGTCTTTATTTATGAGGCAACTCCCCTGGGAGATCCTTATCCCGAACTGACTAGGTTAATCCAACAAGCAGCACAAACATCTGATCCTCAAGAACGCCAGAAGTTATATGATCAAATAAACGAAACGATTATCAAATTAGTCCCGGCGATACCTATTGTTCATACCAACGGGATTTTTGCCTTCCGGAATACTATTCAAGGACAACGCATTGGACCGATTAACGAAAATTATGAGGAAATGCGGTCCGTTAACGGCCAAATCCGAATCACCCAGACACGCGAACCGGCCTCATTATGGCCCGCAGACGAAAGTGATCCCAACACCCTCCGGGTTACGCGCTTGCTTTACAGCAATCTAGTGGAGTATGAACCAGGTGGTACCAATATCCGCCCCGGATTAGCCGAAGCCTGGGAGGCCAACCCCGAAGCCACCGAGTGGACCTTTTACCTCCGTTCAGGTGTTCGCTTTGTGGATGGTTCAACGCTAGATGCCAATGATGTCGTCGCTACGCTTAGTGCCATGTGGGAGGAAAGTAACCCTAATCACGTAGGGCGTAGTGGACGGTTTGAAATATTCCAGCGCTTTTTTGGTGCCTTCATTCCCCAAGCACTACACTAACTTAGAGGACATTAAAACCTCCTAAACACTAAGCCTTAGGAGAGCGGGCGAGAGCATCCACCGCCCTCTCCAAGGCTTCCAATTCACGCCACAAGTGCTCAATTTCGGCGCCATGCTTTTCTGGCAAGGAAAAGGTAGTTCCATGACTTGCCTCAACGAGATTCGCAATGTCAGGATCCAGCAAACTGATTAGCCACCGTTCGAACTCTTCTTCGCTTAGATCCCCTCGCGCCTTAAGCCGTTCAAGTCGGAGGCGTATGTGGCGGTTAACAAATTCCTGCGGCGCTAAGAAAGCCTGTAAACTTTCACCAAGGTCTTCTAACCGCGCCTCCCCGATGCGGATCAAACGCGTCAGCAATGCTCTGGGAATCAATCCTCCCAATCGCCGTTCCTGATCCACAATGACTTGCGCTAGAGTCATTGTGGTTAAATCCTGGCCACTTTCATGATCCACAACCCTAACGGCATCTCCATTGGCAATATAATCGGCAATATCTTCAAGCGTCACATAACAACGATTGACAGTATCGTAAAGTTTGCGGTTGTTGTAGCGCTTGATCTGTATCTCTCCCATGTCGCTTGTTTATCCCTGCTGCTTTCGTAATTCTTCGATGCGCTTCTGTAATTCGGTAATCTTTGCACTTAAGGCTTCAATATCTGCCTTGGTTACAGGGCTGGCCGCACCTATCTCCGCCTGTTTCGCCTTGCGCTCCCGTTCCAAGCGTTCGCGTTCCTCCAAAACCTCCTGGATTAGGCGACGAGCATCACGCTCCACAAGTTCCCCTTTCTCAACCAATCGGTTGATGAATTGAATAATCTCATCTTTTGCTAGAGCCGCAGCGCCAATGCCGGCCAGCAAGATTTTACGGGAAAGGTCATACCACGTTGGTGTGCTCTCACGTTCGGTCTCAGACTGGGTTTCCGCTTTTGTCCGTGCCATAAATCACCTCCGTTTTTGCGTATAACGCAATGCGTTATTAATAATATAATGCAGCGCGTCACAACTGTCAAGCCTTGAAATTTGACGAATCTCTAACCTTCTGGTAAAATCCGCCTGCACCGGGTGTTGTACCCTTCACCACGGGCTGCCATTCAGGCATATAAATCCATTCACAGAAAGGGCTTGAAAACATGAAGGTATTGTTAATCAAGGATGTTTACAAATTAGGTCGTGCAGGCGACGTTAAAAAAGTAGCCGACGGCTATGCCAGAAACTACCTGATCCCGCAAGGGCTGGCAGTTCTGGCCACACCGGGCGCGCTCAAGCGGGCCGAGATCATCCGGGCTCAGGCCGCAGCGCGGCGCGAGGCGCTGAACAACGAATTGAGTGGTGTCGCCCAGCGTATCAATGGCTTAGTGCTGACATTTGCCGCCCGCGCTAGTGAAACTGGCAAATTATACGGTTCGGTCACGCCTCAGATGATCGCTGAAGCCATCAATCAAAAGTTGGGCACCCAGATTAATCGCCACCAGGTAGAAACCGAACCCATCCGCACCCTGGGCGAACATTTTGCCCGTGTGCGCCTCACTGTAGACCTTTTGCCCGAGGTGCGCATCATCGTCCATCGTGAGGGTGAGGTTGTTGCCCTCGAATCAGAAACCACTACCGAAGAAAGTGCTCCTCAAACAGCTGATCAAACCACCGCTTAATCCTTATGAGTTGTAGCAACATACCTAACCGGCCAGAACCAGCTCTGTGCTGTCAGGCCGGTCTTTTTTTGGACTTGAAGAACAGGATTCTATGACCGATTCGGTTGGGTCCCTTCTAAAAAAGGCGCGGACTGAGCGCAACATCTCGCTGGAACAAGTATCTCAGGCGACCCACATTCGTTTGGCTTATTTAGAGGCCTTGGAAAGCGATCGTCTAGATCGTCTCCCATCCCAGGTCCAAGCCCGGGGTTTTTTGCGCCTTTATGCCAATTATTTAAAGATCCCCGTACAACCCCTGCTTGATCTTTGGGAAGGAAAAACCGAAACCCATTCGTCTAATTCGAATCCTTCTCTGTATCCGCTTGAATCCGAGCAAATTTTACCCTCAACTCCTATTGTAGAAACCACTCAACCGGAGACGCCGCCTCTTTCAACACCCCCTTCAGAACCTAACCAAATAAAGGCGGAGAATCTTCACCCAGAGTCATCATCCCAACAAATCTTTCGCGAGATCGGGCGCGCTTTGCAAGACCAACGGGAGCGTTTAGGCTTAACCCTCGAAGAAGTTGCCTCCGCCACCCATATTCGCTCCCGCCATCTCGCCGCACTTGAAAACGGGCAAATGAACCACTTACCCTCACTGGTTCACGCCAGGGGTTTGCTTCAAAATTATGCCAACTTTCTGGGCGTAAACGAGGATCAGATCCTTTTGCGTTTCGCAGAGGCTTTGCAAGAGCGACGTTTGGAGCAAACCCGAAAACATCCTCAAGAAACGATCGCTCATGAAAATCAACACGCTGATACTAAACCCCGCGAGGGAGATCTTCCTTGGCGACGCATTCTCTCCCCTGATTTGATCATGGGATTGTTCTTCATTCTCTCATTGCTTGGGTTCACAATCTGGGGAGCCTTGCGCATCTCCGCCGCTCAAAAAGCCCGCACCCAATCCACCCCACCGGCCATTGCCGAGGTTTTAGCCCAAGTACCAACTACTCTGGCTCAATCACCCTCCCCAACTCGGGGCACAGAGATTACGGCGGTCGTTCCTGAAGATACCGAAACCCCGGTTGCAATCGAAACCATCCCAACCAATGCCCTACCTACCGCTATTAGCAACGCGCCACTTCAACTCAATGTGATCGCCCAACTGCGTGTCTGGATGCGGGTGGTAGCCGATGACAAAATCGTGTTCGAGGGGCGTACGATTCCTGGGCAAGCCTACGCTTTTGGCGCCAAACAGCGTATCGAATTTAATTGTGGCAATGGCGCCGGCGTTCGACTTGTTTTCAATCAATCCGACCTTGGAAACCCAGGTGCCATGGGAGAGCCAATACGCTGGATTTTCACCGCAGAGGGACTTGTAACCCCTACCCCACAAATTACAGCCTCACCAACTTTTACTCCTTCACCGACGTCCACTCCTACACCCACACCCCTTCAACCAACGCCTACCATTACCCCTTTGATCCCATGAGCGAAAAAACGTTTTATCTAGTATCCCTAGGTTGCGCCAAAAATACCGTGGACTCGCACTCCATGGCCGCACTGCTCCAGCGCGCTGGTTATGAAGCCGTGGACAATCCCCGCCAAGCCCAATTCCTCATTGTGAATACTTGTGGATTCATCCAGCCTGCCCGCGAGGAATCTATTAAAACTCTTTCCATGCTAGCCCGAAAAAAGCGTAAGGGACAATACCTCATTGCGACAGGGTGCCTGACTCAGCGCTACCGCGAACAAGTTGCCCGCGACGTGCCAGGTCTCGATGGCATGCTCGGAACACGGCGCTGGATGGATATTTTAGACCTGGTCGAACGATTAAACGCCCATCCTCTGCAACCGCTTTACCATTTACCTGACACCCCTACTGTAGGTCGCGATGAACGTGGCGTCTTACGAGCCGCGATACAAGGCGCCAGCGCTTATCTCAAAATCGCCGATGGTTGTCGGCGTCCATGCGCCTTTTGTGCTATACCGTTGATCAAAGGCACCTTGGTTAGTCGCCCGATGGACGTGATCCTCGAAGAGGCGCGTCAGCTTCAGGCCGTCGGGGTCAAAGAACTGATTTTAATCGCTCAAGACACCACCGATTACGGCCACGACCTAGGATTACGAGATGGGCTAGCGTTACTGCTCGAAAATTTGGTCAAAACCGTACCCGATATTCCCTGGATCCGCCTTCTCTACACCTACCCTGGCGCAATCTCCGACCGGCTAATTGAATTGATGGCGTCCCAGCCCCAAATCGTTCATTACCTGGATATCCCTCTTCAACACGCCCATCCGGATATCTTACGCAAAATGCGCCGCCCAGCGAATATTGATTGGGTTTATCGGACCTTAGAAAAAATGCGCCGCGCTATGCCTGACCTGGCCATTCGTAGCACCTTTATCGTTGGTTACCCTGGAGAGACCGAGGCCGAATTTCAGACCCTGCTCGATTTCCTGGCCGAGGTGCGGTTGGATCGCGTCGGAGCCTTCACATTCTCGTTTGAACCCGGTACGGCCAGTGAGCCCTTAGGCGACCCTGTTCCCCCCGAGGTCAAACAAGCGCGTTATAACCGGCTGATGGAACTTCAATCCCAGATTTCCCTTAGAATTCATCAATCTCTGATCGGCAAGCACTTGGAAGTGCTGATTGAGGGCGCCAACCAAGACCTATCCGTTGGACGGTCGTATCGTGACGCACCCGAAGTTGACGGGCTGGTGTTGGTTCCTGGACAGTTCAAACCCGGCGAAATGATAAGGGTTACAGTAGATAGCGCATTGCCCAATGACTTGATTGCATATCCTGCTTCCTAGCCTCTCAAACGAGTATGCGTGCCCACTCACGATGGATCCTTGTTCTGGCGCTTGGCACCGCGTTACTAGCAGGTGGTTTAACCTTAGCGGTAACCACCAATACGTTTGAGGGTGTTCCCCATCTTGAAGATGAATATGCGTACTTGTGGGAAGCGCAGGTCATGGCACGAGGTGAAATCAAAGTACCTTCGCCTTCGTGCCCACGCTGTTTTTTGGTACCCTTCGTGGTAGATTACAATGGATTCCGTTTTGGCAAGTATCCACCCGGGTGGCCTGCCGCACTTTCCCTTGCCCTGCGCCTAGGATCCTTAACGACGCTGAATGCACTCTCGGCTACAGCCTGCACGTGGTTAACCTTTCGGCTGGTGAGTAAAATTTCTACCCCGATAGAAGGGTTGCTAGCGGCATTGCTAATAGCCACGTCCCCATTTTTCCTGATAAATGCTGGCTCCCTGCTCTCACATACTTTTTCTTTCTTCCTCACCTTATCCTTTGTCTCTGCCTGGTTGGATGCAATCGTCCCATCCTCTCGCTCAGCGATCATAACCATTCCCCTGGCCGGGCTCAGTTTGGGATTGCTTGCCCTGACCCGTCCGTTAACCGCTTTAGGTATTGCCGTGCCCTTCATTGCCCACGGTTTATGGCTCCTCATTCGGGGAAAGGGAGTACTTCGCCGACGGGTCCTGATCATTGGCGCTACAGCCGGGGGAATTGCCTCGCTCTTATTCCTCTGGCAATACGCTCTTACAGGTAACCCCTGGCTTAATCCCTATACCCTGTGGTGGCCCTATGATCGAGTTGGTTTTGGCCCCGGGATCGGCTTACATCCTGATGGTCATCAACCCTACTACGCTTGGGTTAACACAAAATTTAGTCTACGCGCCGGCAGCAGCGATCTTTTTGGCTGGGGACGGCTCTCGTGGCTCTTTATGCCGGTCGGTGCATTCGCTTTACGCAAGAATCGTTCTGCTTGGTTACTTATCGCCCTTGGAATAAGCCTAATTTTGGCTTACGGTTTTTACTGGATCGGTGCCTGGGTGTTAGGGCCGCGTTATTACTATGAAGGCATGATCAGTGCCACTCTACTTACGTCGGCTGGAATCGCTGCTTTGGCTGGCAAACTTCCCAGCTTTCTACAACCCTTGCGAGCACGTGTTCTGGGATACTTGCGGTTTATCGCTGTCACAGCCCTGGTCATGGGACTAATCCTTGCAAACTTATGGTTTTACCTCCCCCAGAGATTGGGACAATTACATGGACTTTACGGTGCCTCGCGATCACAACTCGCCCCTTTTGAATCCCCCTCCGCCCAAGCCCTCACACCGGCGCTGGTGATCGTCCACATTCGCGAATCTTGGCGTGAATACGGGACACTTCTGACCCTAAGCAACCCCTTTATGGACAGCCCTTTCCTTTTCACCATTAGTCGCGGCGAAGAGACCGATAACGCCTTAGCACACGAATTTTCCGCGCGAAAAATCTGGCACTATTACCCAGACACCCCATATGCCTTTTACACCGCCCCCCGCCCTTCCGAACCTTAGATTCTCAAGATACCCTCGCCCAAGCGGTGAGCAATAACACCAGGGCCGAGAATGCTAAATTAAGCCGCCACAGCCAGGTCTGGCGACGGTATAATTGCTCTCTCCTCGCTCCATCCACCATTCTCCCTATGGAAAGCAAATAATTCAATCGTCTCCATTGGGGCATCACTCCCCAGGTTATCCCTATGCTCACGAAAACCATGCCCGCCACGGCCATGTGTTTCAGGAAAATTGCCACTGCCCAGGTATTCTCAATTACCAGAAAGCCCTGATAAGCCGGATGAGCGCTCATTTGAAACAATCCGGTAGCCGTCAAGACCGCTAAGGCAACCCATCCAATGCTTTGCAAACGCCGTAATAATCGCTCATAAAACGAAAAGTAAGCGGTTTCCGCGAGCATAGACCGGGACAAAGGCACAACAATGAGATTAATCACCACCAATCCCCCAATCCAGACCACCGTCGCCACCATATGCAACCAATACGTGAAGGTCAAAGCCCAGGAGGGAATTTCTGCACTCATGATGTGGGGGTTGTTTCAGGGGTAGGTGTATCTGAAGGAGCCGGCAAAGTCACGGTTCCAGGTGTAGGTGTTCCGGTTGGAGTCGGTTCCGCATCGGGGGGATTGGCACACCAATTTCTCACTGCCTCAAGCGTGGGCTGTACTTGAGGGTCTGGCGCAATGGCGAGGGCGTTCTCATAGTGTAGTTGCGCCTCGCAGTATTGACCTTGGGCTGCCAACTGATCCGCATATTTTATCGAAGCAATCCTAAAACGCTCTGTAGCTGTCATGCCCGAACCATCGCGTAAATTAGGTAAAGCGGGATAAATTTGAGAGAAATAATTTACCACCCGCGCCCAATCCACCCCCCAAAAACTTGCAGCAGAGAGATACTGCCGTGCCCAAATGCGATAGTTTTGAGCATCTACATCCAGCGGCGCAAATCGTTCTGCCAGGGTGAGATTATAAATTCCCACCTCTAACAATCCGTCTTCTAAAATATTCTTCACCCCCAAATTGCGCAAGGCTAGATAATACATGCCGTCTACATCTACCGCTCGATAGGTGAGATTCAATTTGCGCAGCACTTCGATCGTGTCAATCGCTGTTTGCCAGTCTTTGTCTAAGAGGGCTTGTTGAATTTGAGCAAATAGTTCTTCTTCCTTACGCGTATCCGGCGTGGGTTCTTGAGTGGGAGTGGGAGTAACGGTAGGGGTCATTTGCGAGGTCAGTCCCATCATCGCCTGAGCCAGGCCTTCCATCGCGCCTGGAAAATCTGGCTTGAGCGAGAGGACATATTCAAAGCGTTTACGCGCTGAATCAAAACGACCAGCCGCCAGATCTGCCACACCCAATTGATATTGTGTAGCAGCGACAACGGCTTTCTGATTTTCCTCTTCCGCCAACCGGTCTTGTAAACTGGCCTGGTAGCCCAACCATCCACCTAGCAGGCCAGATACAACGATTACTCCCAGTGCCAGTAAAACCCAGACCCACCATCGGATTCTATGCTGGCTCATTGGTTCTTCTGACACTTCATTTACTTCGCGTGCGTTTTTATTAATGTTCTCGTCACTGTGCGCTGTCATCATGGCCTATATTATACCGTAGGGTTAAGCTGCGCTCATAAACGAATTAATAACCGCAATTCTTGCCATATCCAGGGCAAAACCAATATTCCTCCCACTCCCATTAGACCTATCGCCCCCCACAGAGAATTCCCTACCTGAACCAAACTTTGTCCAAAAAGAACAGCACCCCCACCAATAAACGCTGCTACAACCGCTCTCAGAACCACAGGCGTAACCATGATGCGATGATTTAAGGTTCGTGTCAACCACAGGGTCAGGATGAGCGCTTCTATCGAAAAGGCCATTGCATCGGCAAGACTGATCCCCGGTGCACCTAACCAGCGGTAGAATTGCGTCCCAGCCAAGACATAGACACCCAAGGTAATTCCTGCCCCAACCAATGGAACCCATGCATTTTGCCGTGCATAGAAAGCCCGCACCATAATTTCTACGATGCATTGCCCCAATAACCCCAGCAAATAGGCTTGCGAAACTCGCCATAGCAAGTCCGTACCTTCTTTACCAAAGCCAAACACCATCTCCAAAACAGGGCGCATCCCCAAGCCCAAGACAACCGTCAAAGGGATGGTTATTGCCACTAAAACCCGCACTGCTCTCTGAATGCTATCGCGGAAACGCTCGCTCTGATCTCGTGCCATCTGTTCAGAGAGGGCAGGCAAGAGGGCGGTACCCAAAGCCGTCCCGATCAATGTTTCCGGCACTTGAAAAATCATCCAACCATATGTGAGGGCAGTAACTGCACCAGTTACTAACCGAGACGCCAGATTATCGCGCACGATAAAGATCAATTGAATGCATAAGACCGTAAGTAAACGCGGTCCCATCAACCGTAGCACCTTGCGCACCTCGGGGTTTCCCAATCCCAATCCAGCCTGCCAGCGAAATTTATATCGTATCAAACCTGGCACTTGAATACCTAGATGGAGTAAAGCCCCCAGGATCACACCATAAACCAACCCGTGTACCCCCAAGCCCAGAGCCGGAAGGGTCATCCCTCCTAGAGACAAACCATGTTCTGGGGCTAATATCACAGCACCAAAAATTTGGCCCAGATTATAAAAAAGGGGTGCCACCGCTGGTAGCAGGAAATGCTGGTGAGCCTGCAAAGCCGCCATGACTAACCCACTCAGCGAGAAAATCACTGTAGCAATAAGATTGAGCCGCATCAGGGTAATTACAAGACGCTGTTGCTCCGTGCCAAAACCAGGCGCAATACCCAGTTCCCAAGTGACTAAAGGGTGTGCAAAAACACCCACTAAAACGCCCAGCAACGCGGTAACGATAAACGCCAAATTGGCAATTCGGCTGAATAACTGCCAGGTTTGTTGTTCTCCGTGTTGAGTAAGGGTTTCGGTTAGCACGGGGATGAAAGCCATTGCCAGAGCCCCACCTGAGATCAAGGCAAATAACAAATCAGGCACATTGTTAGCCACATTAAAGGCATCCAGAGCTTCAGATAGGCCAAACTGGCGCGCAATCACCACCTGACGGATGAACGCGGCCACCTTATCTAAAGCAAAGAAACCGCCTACTAACAACGTATTCCGTGTGACCCGGCTTAAACGCATCAGCTCGCCTCACCCAAGCGCAACATCCAGCATCATCATGAGCGCAAAGCCCAACATCACCCCAATGGTAACCACATCAGAATGCCCCCCGGAATGCCCTTCAGGGATTAATTCCTCAACGCAAACGTAAATCATCGCTCCGGCAGCAAACGCTAAGGCATAAGGTAACAATGGACGCACCATAAACACTGCCAGTGCCCCGATGATACCCGCCAGAGGCTCCACAACGCCAGAAAGTTGTCCCAGGAAAAAACTTTTCCATCGCGATATGCCTTCTCGCCGCAAGGGGGCCGAAACCGCCAACCCCTCGGGAAAATTTTGGAGCCCAATCCCAACCGCCAACGCCACAGCACCCGCCAAGGTTGCCTCTTGAATCCCCGCTGCGGCAGCGCCGAAGGCTACCCCTACGGCTAGTCCTTCGGGAAAATTGTGGAGAGTAATTGCCAACACCAACAATACGCTCCGCTGCCAGGACGTCTTCAGTCCCTCTGCGGAATTCATTGCCATGCCAATATGTAAATGGGGTAAAAGACGATCCACTAAATAAAGAAATGCCCCACCAAGAAGAAACCCGATCACCGCTGGTAACCAACCGGGCACTCCCATATCATGTGACATCTCAATCGCAGGCTTCAAGAGCGAGAAAAAACTTGCCGCAATCATTACCCCAGAGGCAAACCCTAACATTCCATCCAGCAGTCTGCGATTTAACTCGCGTTTCAAGAAAACACCCGCAGCCCCTAAGGCAGTAACCCCCCAAGTGAACAGCGTTGCCAACAAGGCTTGCACGACGGGATTTAGATCTTCCATGAAAGCCAGTGTCATCGCTCATTCCTCCTTTGTAGAATAACGTCACCAAATATAACATGTTTTCACATCTCCTGACGAAGGCAACGGGTATAATCGAAATTATGCAGGAAGCGGGCATCCTATATGTTGTAGCCACACCGTTATGGCACCCCAAAGACATAACACTGCGGGCGATCGAGATTCTTTCCCAGGTAGATGGCATTATTTGTGAGGACATTCGTAACGCCAGGCGACTGTTGCGCCAGTTGAATTTGCCCGAAAGACCCCTTTACCCGCTTAATGAACATAACGAAGCCCAACAAACACCTGCCCTGGTGAATCAGTTAAGAAGCGGGAAACGCTTTGCACTTATTTCAGATTGCGGCACCCCAGTCTTTTCTGATCCCGGTGCGCTTTTAATCCATCAGACTGTTGCGTCCGGAGTTCGAGTTATCCCCGTCCCCGGTCCTTCATCGCTCATGGCAGCTTTATCCGTGCTCGATGTCCCCCTAGAGCAATTTGTCTTCGGGGGCTTCTTACCTCGTAAGCCTGAAGAACGTCGCCAGGCCTTAAATAGACTCAAAACTATAGGCATGCCCATAATACTCATGGATACCCCCTACCGTCTGATTACCTTGTTACAAGAAATCGCACAGGTTTTCGGCGATCAAATACCCATCACCCTCGCCCTAGACCTTACCTTACCTCAAGAAACCATTCTCCGCGGCACGGTGAGCAGCGTCATCAACACCCTGAAAACTCGCAAGGCTGAATTCGTGCTTATCGTTCACGTCTTTAAAACAAAATGATCACGCCATTTGCGTGATCATCTGGTGCCCCCAGGGGGATTCGAACCCCCGTTTTAGCCTTGAAAGGGCTGCGTCCTAGTCCCCTAGACGATGGGGGCAGCGCGCCCAAATTCTACCACAAGGATAAGCATTGGGTCAAGCCAAATTAAGCACAATATTCATCCTCTCTCTGCCGGCTGGATACAAATGGGGCTATCCAAGGCAGGGTTATTTACAGCACGCTCAACGGGATAGGCCATCATATTCTCCGCCGGATAGGGTCTTAAGAGCGCCTTTAAATCCGAGAGACCACGTGTTTCGAGCCATCCCCAGCATTGAGCGCGATCCAGAATAACCGGCATCCGAGAATGAATCTTTCTCACCAGTTCATTGGCTGGGCAAGTGATGATTGTGCATGAGAGAAATGTTTCACCGGCTTCATTCCACCATGTATCCCACAACCCTGCCAAGGCGAATGGTGAACCATCTTTTAGACGAAAGAGGTAAGGATATGAGAGCGACCGTTTTCCCTCAGCAGATTGCCATTCATAGAAACCATCCGCCAGAATAAGGCAACGCCGGGAAGCGAAAGCAGATCGAAACGCCGGCTTCTCATCCAAGGTCTCGGCACGGGCATTAATCAGCCGATTCCCGATGGCAGGATCCTTTGCCCATGAGGGGATCAATCCCCATCGAAACCACTCTGCTCGGCGCGTTTCGCCGTCGCGTAACCCCAAAACTGGCTGGGTGGGTGCAATATTGTAACGCGGTCGCCAATCTGTTGGGATCCCCTTCAGCCCAAAGGACAGCACCAATTGCTCAGCGGCCATCGTTAGTGTAAAACGACCGCACATGTCTCACCAACCTTTCTCAGGCCGTTTGTGACCTCAACGACGATTATAATATATCCAATCCCCTTTCCCGAGGCATGCCTATGACCCAGCCCCTCGTCGAATGCATCCCTAATTTCTCCGAAGCCCGCCGGCCTGAAGTTGTCGAAGCCATTATCCAAGCCATCAATTCCGTCCCCAACGTATATATCCTAGACCGCCACTCTGATTTTGACCACAACCGCACTGTCATCACGTTTGTCGGTTCACCGCAGGCCGTGGAAGAAGCTGCTTTCCGTGCTATTGCTCGCGCTGCCGAGCTGATTGATCTTGACAAACATACCGGCGCTCACCCCCGTATCGGTGCGACCGACGTAGTCCCCTTTGTCCCGATCCAAGATATCACCATGCAGGAATGCGTTGAAATGGCACGCCGGCTCGGTAAACGGGTAGGAGAAGAGCTTCAGATTCCAGTCTACCTATACGAAGAAGCCGCTACCCGACCTGAACGAGTGAATCTCGAAAATATCCGGCGCGGTCAATATGAGGCTCTGAAAGAGGAAATCGCTACCGACCCCAAACGAGAACCGGATTTTGGGCCTCGCCGCGTGGGACCTGCCGGTGCTACGGTCATTGGTGCTCGTCACCCCCTGATTGCATTTAATGTCTATCTAAACACAAGTGATGTCTCTATTGCCCAAAAGATCGCCCGTGCGATTCGATTTTCAAATGGCGGTTTACGCTACGTCAAGGCAATGGGGGTGATGGTAGAGGGCAAAGCCCAGGTATCCATGAATCTTACCAACTTCCGTCAAACACCGGTCTTCCGTGTTATGGAAATGATTCGTCGCGAGTGTGAACGTTATGGGGTAGCCGTACACCATAGTGAACTCGTCGGACTTATCCCCCAAGAAGCGCTCAATGACTCCGCGATCTGGTATCTCCAATTGGACAGATTTGAACCGTCACAGATTTTAGAAAATCGCCTTAGCGAGGTCATGCGAACCCAAAGCAGCGAGGCCGCACCGCCACATGAAACCAGTTTTCTCGAAGCCCTAGCCGCACCTACCCCAACCCCCGGCGGCGGATCGGCCGCGGCATTTACCGGCGCGATGGCAGCTGCGTTGGTGACCATGGTGGCACGCCTAACTCTGAGCAAGAAAAAATACGAGCATGTCAAGCCCCAAATGTGGCAAATTTTAGAAGAAGCCGAGGCTTTACGCCATACCCTGCTTCAAGCCGTCGAGGAAGACGCACAGGCCTTTGAAACCGTCATGGCAGCGCTAAAACTGCCTAAAGAAACGCCCGAGCAGGAATCTGCTCGACAAGAAGCGCTTCAGAAAGCCAATCTTCATGCTGCCGAAGTGCCTCTAAAGGTAGCCCAGACCACTTTTTCAGTTATGGAATTAGCCAACCAGGTCGCTGCTTTGGGCAACCTCAATGCAATTACCGATGCCGCATCAGCCGCCACCCTCGCGCACAGTGCCATCACGTGCGCCGGATACAATGTCCGTATTAACTTGAGGGGCCTAGATCCCTGGCTTTCACAACCTTTACTCGACCAAATCAGCGCAATAGAAAACCAAGCCGCTGAAAGCCTGAAGAAAATCCGCGCTTTATTACGCGATCGCGGAGAGCTTCAAATCCCAGATTAAGGCACTTCCCCTCGACCAATCGGGGTTAAAAATCTATACGTGAGAGGAGTACACCGATGGGGCTTAAACCAGATCATTGGATTCGCAAGATGGCTCTCGAACATGGCATGATTGAGCCATTTGTGGATCACCAAGTGCGCACAGGGGTTATTTCGTACGGCCTCTCTTCCTATGGGTATGACATACGGGTAGCCGATGAATTCAAAATTTTTACGAATGTTTTCAGTGCCATGGTAGATCCCAAGGACTTTGATCCCAAATCCATGGTGGACTTCAAAGGGGAAGTTTGTGTCATCCCCCCAAATTCTTTTGCCTTGGGGCGAACCGTCGAATATTTTCGCATCCCGCGCAATGTGCTCACTGTGTGTCTGGGGAAAAGCACCTATGCCCGGTGCGGCATTATCGTTAATGTGACCCCCTTTGAGCCCGAATGGGAAGGATACGTCACTTTGGAAATTTCAAATACCACACCGCTTCCAGCCAAAATTTATGCCAACGAGGGCATTGCCCAGGTGCTTTTCTTTGAAGCCGACGAAGTGTGCGAGGTTTCTTACGCCGATAAAAAAGGTAAGTACCAAAAACAGAGCGGAATTTACCTTCCCCGCTTATGACCGAAACTAAAGCAGGAGCATCTTATGCCGGGGTTGTATCCAGGACGCTTGACCTGGGAGATCGTGCCGCACGAGGGATATTTCTCCCTTGGTACCCAGGATGAGCCCTTTTTTCAACTAAAAAATGTCAGACTAAAAATTTACTTCCAGTGGAATGGGAAATCACACCTCTGGGAGCCTCGAAATTTTCGCTCCGTACCTACTCTCAACGACCCTCCCAATCTTCCGGAAGTCGATTGTGAAATTATAGAGACACTCATCGCATCGTTTCCACCTGCAGGACTTCAAGCTAAACTCATGCTGGCTCAAGCCAATCATGGGTATTGGGCCCTGTGGCATCTCAGTTTACACAACCAAGGTCGTGAACCCATCTGGATAGACCAAATTAGATTGCTCGATATGGGTGATGATAACCCCAAAAGCCAATTTGTCCTTGGCTCTTCCCCTCAAGATCTACGTTTCTATCTCAACGGCTGGCAATCCTGGTCATATACCGCAGCGTTAAACGCCTTATCAACCATGCCGCGTTCACGCTTAGGGCCTTTCCAGAATCCCATGGTGGTCAATCCGGGAACACCTCTCTTTCGCCAATCCGGGCATCTTAGCAGCGATTTCTTTACCGTTTTACTCTCCCCTAAGGATAACTTGGGATTAGTGGCAGGGTTTCTTTCTCAACAACACCACTTTAGCAGTCTGGTTTTCTCGGTCACCCCTCGACCGCACTTCCAGGTCTGGGCAAACGGCGATCACACTCGCCTGGATCCCGGGAAAAGCATGGTAACCGATTGGTTCATGCTATATCCCTTTATCACCGACCACGAGATACCCCTCTCCCCTTATCTTGAGGCTGTTGCCTCTTTTCATCAGATAGAGCAATTTCCACCCAGTCCGCGGGGCTGGTGCTCGTGGTATTATTACTACACGAAACTTTCAGCCGAGGACATTTTCCAAAACCTGAGACAGATTCAGGCTTGGCAGACCCAATTACCACTTGAACTGGTTCAGATTGATGACGGTTTTGAGGCGCAGGTCGGGGACTGGACAACGTTCAAGACCTCGTTTCCTCAAGGTGTCGCCCCACTGGCTCAAGAGATCAAAGCTGCGGGATTTAGACCCGGATTATGGCTGGCCCCGTTCATCGTCCATCCCAGATCACAACTGGCTCGTCAGCATCCAGAATGGCTCTTGCGTCGCTCGTCAGGTCGCCCAGTGAATGCCGGCTTTGTTTGGAATACCTTTGCCACCGCACTCGATCTCACTGTTCCTGAAGCACTGGATTACGCCGCCCAGATTATAGATACCGCCGTTCACAAGTGGGGATTCCCCTACCTTAAACTCGATTTTCTCTACGCCGCGGCGCTACCCGGCTGCTATCACAACCCCACCCTAACCCGTGCGCAGGTATTACGCCGCGGCATGGAGACCTTGCGCCAAACCGCTGGCAATGAGACATTTCTCTTGGGCTGTGGAGCCCCATTGGGATCCGTACTTGGGCTTGTTAACGCCATGCGCATTGGCGCTGATATTAGCGGATCCTGGCAACCCGAGTACCTTGGACACCAATGGTTTTTCCGTGGCGAACCCCATATGCCCGCCGCGGTCAACGCCATCCGCAACACCCTCACCCGCGCTCCCCTGCACCGCCGTTGGTGGATCAATGACCCCGATTGCTTAATCCTTGGCCCAACTAAATTGAGCCTGGTGGAAGTACAAACTCTAGCCAGCGTAATAGCCCTCAGTGGCGGTTCATTCCTAATTTCAGATAACCTGACTACTCTTCCGCCTGAACGGCTCAAGATTGCCCAAGCGCTCTTGCCATTAATCGAAGCATCCCCTGAGGTAATTGACCTGCTAGAGAATGAATATCCTGCCCATCTCCGCCTGGATTTGAAAGGTGCCATCGGTGAATGGCACCTATTGGCGTTCATCAATTGGGATGATCAACCCATCACACCTAGATTTACACACCAGCGTTATCACTTAGATCCCCGACAAACCTACCTGGCGCATGATTTTTGGAACGATCGCCACTACGAATGGAAAGACAATTCTTCCCTTACGCTTCCCCCGCTCCCACCCCATGGCATTGCCCTCTTGGCTACATATCCTTTCCGCCCCGAACAACCAGCCTGGGTTGGAAGTACACTTCACATTAGTCAGGGTCTTGAGGTCAAAACCTGGGAGGTAGAATCCTCTTTCCTAACCTGTCGTATTGATATCCACCATGAAGCCGAAGGTAACGCCTATTTTTACCTACCCTTCTCTCCTCAGCAAGTTCGATTAGATGAGACCTCTCTCCAGGGGCGTGAAATTCTGCCTCATGTTTATGGTTTCCCAGTTCGCCTTTCTACTTCTGGCGTAACCCTGACGATGGCTTGGTAATCAGCCTTAATAAGGATTGCCCGACTTATTCTATCGCCGGGCAATCACGACTTTTTCACCGGATCGAATGATTTATGACTCAGACGGTTTAGCCTCGGATTTTGGCGTCTGTTTTCGCGTCCGTCGCCAGCGGCGGAATCCCTGCCAGATCAACCATCCAACAATCGCAATCGGTAAAGCCACCGGCAGGCAGAAGAGCACAAGCCAGATGGCACCACTAACCAGCGCTTGATAAGCACGAATTAAGGCGCGGATAGCGTCTCGTGCCACACCCTCAGGCTTCCAGGCACCGATGGTAATCGGCGCAACGGCTTCCTTAGCGCGTAGGGTTACGGTGATCGCCGACATTGCCGCCGATTCCTCATAATACTTGATCTGGCCCTTCAGAACCTCAATTTGCTCATTAACCTGGCGCAGTTCATTATAGATTTGAAGTACTTCCTCGGGCTTGGTCGCCGTATCCATAATCTTTCGCAGTTGTTCTGCCGCATCTTCCAGGTTGCGTAAGCGTGATTGCAAATCGGTGTATTCTTTGGTGACATCCTGGCCATAAATGTTCTGAGAGAGAATATCGGTGTCGGGGTTTTCGACCAAGGCACGAATGCGCCCAAGCGCCTCATCTAGCCGTTCAGCAGGGACACGAATGGTAATGGTACCCTCTTGCACCTGAGCCCCTTCTGGAGTTTGCGTCTGATACAGGCTAGAACTGACCACAAACCCTTTCATTTCACTCGCCAGGCGAATGATGGCCTCCATGGCCTGAGCAGGATTTTCCACAACAATTGAGAGTTCTGCCGAGCGGATAACCATTCGGTCACCAGCTGAGCTTTCTGGAGCCACTTCTGCCGCTCCCTGGTAAGCCATCTTATCCACGGCTAGGGGCGCCATCGTGGGCTGGGCCGCTATACTCCCAGGATACCCTGCACCGCGTTCTGCCGGTACGACATTTTCAAGCGAAGCGATGCTTTTCGGTGCACACGCCAATAAAGCAAATAGCCCCAGGATCAAAACTGCCATCAGAATTGGGCGCATACTGGTTGTCATCTCGTCTTCTCCTCTTTCAGGTGGGGTGGCTACTTACTAGACGTATTCGAGCGCCCAAGGTTCCCTGCTTCAAACCCCTTCACTAAGCCGGCGCGCATGGTACGTGGGCAATCCAGCTTTGATAATGCGCTCTTGAACCTGGTCAATCGGATACTCAACCCGATGGAACTCCCACATCCCTACTTCGGGATCAAAAATGGCATAAGCCGCACGCGGATCATGATCTCGGGGTTGCCCCACCGAACCGGGATTAGCAATCGCTGGCGTTTTCAAAGTTACCGTTTCTCCATCTTTGGGTAATACCCATTCAATCCATTCACCATTGTAGTGAAAGATCACCGGAATATGCGTATGCCCAACTAAGCAGTACTTCGTATCAAAATGAGCAAAACTAGCCGCCACGACGCTCAAGTCCAGCAAATACTCCCATAGCGGATTGCGTGGGCTACCATGAACCAAAGTGCAAGGCTCCACCACAATTCGTTCCGGCAATTGCTCCAAAAATTGTCGCGTGTCTTCGCTCAGAGCTTGCTGTGTCCACTGCACCGAAAATAAGGCCTCGCGATTAAAAAACGAAAGATCCAGTCTCCCCAATACCGCCGCATCATGGTTACCCAGCAAACACACCAAATTGGGTTGCTGTCGAACAAGATCTACACACTCGTTCGGATCTGGCCCGTAATCCACTAAATCCCCTAAACACCAAACCGCATCCACCGAACCGGCATCCTTGAGCACGGCTTCCAAAGCAGGGAGGTTAGCATGAACGTCTGAAATAATTAATACTCGCATAGATGAACACCCCAATAGTTTATGTAAGCATAGCCACCAGTTGCTGGATAATGGCTTCCGCTACGGCTTCCTTACTCATCAGTGGCAGTGCCTGTATGCGTCCATCAGCAAACAATAAAGTTACCCGATTTGTATCCACCTCAAAGCCAGCGTCCACAGCTGAAATATCGTTAGCCACAATCATATCTAAGCGCTTGCGTTGAAGTTTTTCTTGAGCATGAATTAAGAGATCATCACTTTCGGCAGCAAAGCCGATTACCCGCCGTGGGTAACCCAACTGAGCCCGCTGCTCGGCAACGGCCATTAAGATATCGGGGGTTGCCTCCAATTCCAATGTGGGGATGCCGTCTTCTTTCTTTATCTTTTGTCCGTGGGCAACTCGTGGGCGAAAATCAGCCACAGCGGCAGCCATCAGCAAGGCTTCGGCGTCCTCGATTTCACGGAGTACCGCTTCCAACATATCAGCAGCGGTTCGCACTGTGATCACCCGAGCCCCATAAGGTGGTGTTAGTGCTGTCTGGGTTGTGATTAAAACAACCTCAGCCCCCACATCTAGCGCTGCCTGGGCAAGTGCGTACCCCTGTTTACCCGAAGAACGATTGGTAATCACACGCACCGCATCTATCGGTTCCTGGGTGCCACCGGCAGTGACAACCACCTTGCGCCCCGCTAAAGGTCCTGAACGTCCCAACCCCCAACGGATAGCCGCCAGTACCTCGGCAGGATCTACCATGCGCCCACGCCCAACCAGACCAGAGGCCAAACGTCCCTCTGCTGGCCCAATAAACATCACGCCACGTTGTTCCAAAATCCTAACGGCTTCCTGAGTTGCCGGATGCTGAAACATCCCGGCATCCATCGCCGGCGCCACCAGCAAAGGGCATTGAGAAGCAAGTACGGTCAACACCAAGAGATTATCAGCAATACCGTACGCCAACTTGGAGAGAGTATTGGCTGTAGCCGGGGCAATCACAATAAGTTCAGCACCACGCCCCAATCCCACGTGGGTCACATGGCCTTCGCCGCCCCATAGATCATCATCGGTATAAACCTTACGCGAGGTTAGGGACTGAAATGTCAACGGCGTTATAAAATGTAGCGCTCCCGACGTTAAGATAACATCCACTTGGGCGCCCCATTGAGTTAACCGAGATGCAATCTCTCCGGCTTTATATGCGGCAATAGAACCTGTTACCCCCAAAACAATGCGGCGATTAGATACGGGATTACTCATGGCGCGAGCGGTTTCTCTCCCATAAGATACGCAACCCTTCCAGGGTTAGCCAGGGAGCAAAATGATGAATCACATTGGTGTGGTTTGCTATCACCTCAGCCAACCCTCCTGTGGCGATAACCTTCATGTCCGGCCCCAATTCTCGCCGAAAACGCTCCACCATCCCCTCAACCAAAGCCACATAGCCATAGACCAATCCCGACTGGATCGCATGCACGGTGTTGCGCCCGACAACCGAAGGCGGCGCCTGAATATCTACCCGCGGCAATTTGGCCGTCCGCATGAACAGCGCTTCTGCTGCAATCCCAATACCAGGCGCAATCGCCCCGCCCAGGTATTCACCTTCGGCGGTGATCGCATCAAAAGTCGTCGCCGTACCAAAGTCTACTACACAGGCCGGTCCACCATATAAGGCGCAAACTGCAACAGCATCGGCAATGCGGTCCGCCCCAACCGCACGAGGGTCTTCATACAAGATTTTGATCCCCGTCTCAACCGTCTCATCAATCACCAATATATCCTCGCTAAGGTAGTTGCGACAAGCCTGCAAGATTCGCGGAGTTAATGGCGGCACCACCGAAGCCACGCAAATGCCATCTAATTGTGCCGGCGAACACCCACCATGTTGTAAAAGCCCCAACATTTGAAGCCCATATTCGTCTGGCATACGTTCATGGTCTGTAGCCAGACGCCACCGTGCCCCTAATTTTGTGCCCTCAAAAAGACCAATAGTTAGATTCGTGTTGCCGACGTCAATGGTCAAAAGCATAAAAGAGATCAACCACCTTTCCGGACGTTTTCAATGATTTCGGCGGCATAGTCAAAACGATTGAACGCCGGCATCAGGTAAATGCCTTGCGCAAAAGATTTCGCCGCTAAGGCTAATTCTATCGCAATTTCTATCCCGACACGAGCGGCTTTCTCCCCTCCGTTTGCCACACGTTGTCGAATTGCATTCGGAATGGTGATACCTGGCACCTCATGATGCAGGAAGGCCGCATGTCGCTCACTCGCCAGGGGCAAAATCCCGATTAAAACAGGTACGTTCAGCCCTCCTAACACCTCATGAATATACCCCAGAAACGCGCGCGCAGCTTCAGGATCGAAAATGGGTTGGGTCATGATAAAGTCGGCTCCCGCGCGCAGTTTTCGCCGCAGATTTTTTATTTCTGCCTCTGGGTCTGGAGGATTTAGATTGAGTGCACAACCCACAAAGAACGACGTGGGTTGGCCGATATCCATGCCTGCATGATCAACACCGGTATTAAAGCCTTGTTTGATTAACTTAATTAGCCCTGAGGGCACCAAATCGTAGTTATCCATGGCGTTGGGATAATCCCCAATCGCCGTTGGGTCACCCATAACTACAAAAACATTACGTACCCCTAACGCATGGGCTGCCAACAGATCCCCTTGAACACGGAGGAGATTCCGTCCACGGGTAGGAAAGTGCAAGACGGTTTCTACACCCACCTCTTCTTGAATAAGACGGCAAACTGCCCAAGGGCTCATCCGCATTCGCGCCATTGGGCTATCCGCTACATTGATGACATCCACACCGGCTTCATTCAACAGCCGCACCCCGGCGAGCAATTTTTGTGTGGAAAGCCCGCGCGGCGGATCCACCTCAGCAGCAATGACGAATTTTCTCTCTGCCAGACGTTGGGCCAACCGCGTTGGTTGTTGCACCCCTCCGATGCCTTCATCGCGTTCGACAATGGTGATACTGAGACCGTTCTCGTAGGTGGTGAGATCTGTTTCCTGCAATTTCTTATTCATGGCTGCAATATGCTCGGGCGTTGTTCCACAGCACCCACCCACCACCGCAGCCCCAGCCTTCCAAAAGGCTACGGCGTAATCGCCAAAATAGTCGGGAGCCGCAGGGTACATGATGCGATCCCTCATGCGTTCAGGCCACCCCGCATTAGGTTTAACCCAATACCGTCCTTCGGGAACGGCAGAGCGCATCTGTTTAAGGATGCGAAGTAGCTGATTGGGACCTCCCGAGCAATTGATCCCAATCACATCGGCGCCGGATTCGTGAATATATCGGGCAACTCGTATCGGGTCATCACCCAATAAGGTGCGATCATCGCGGGTAAAGGTGACCGAAGCCACCACCGGCATTTCAGGGTCGATCTCTCGCGCCGCCAGCACCGCTTCACGCACCTCATAAAGATCAGCCATTGTCTCAATAACGATAAAATCCACCCCTGCCGCAACCAGAGATTCAATCTGCTCCCGAAATGCCGTCCGCGCTTGTTCGGGTTGCACCCGCCCAAACGGCGCTAAGCGCACCCCTAATGGTCCCACATCCCCGGCGATTAGCACCTGATGTGAGGACGATGAAATCACCTGCCGCGCAATATCAACCGCCGCCTTATTTAGGCACGAAACCTGGCCCTCTAAACCGTGCTGGGCCAGTTTATAACGGTTGGCACCAAAGGTGTTGGTGAGAATAATCCGAGCACCTGCTTCCACATACTCGCGATGAATATCAGCCACCAAATTCGGCTTTTGTAGATTCAGCAGATCAAAGCATTCCTCAAACTTGACCCCTCGCTGATTGAGTAGTGTCCCCATCGCCCCATCGGCCAGGATCGGGCGTCCTTGGGAAGAAAGCCATTCAAAAAACGCCTCTCGTCTCATCCGCAACCTACCCCTCTTGAGCCCGCATCAATTGCTCAATACGGCTCTCACCGATATTGAAATATTTAGCCTGAGGATGGTGGACAATAATGGCAGCCGTGGACTGCTCCGGCACCAGTTGATACGCCGCCGTCAGACTCATCCCTAGTTCTGTTTCTGCCGGAAGCAATTCAAACACTTTGCAATGATCGGCTAAATCGGGGATCGCCGGATATCCCCATGAATATCGCTTTCCTTGATCCGGAGCCAATCCTAACTCGCGCCGAATATGGCGATGGAGGTATTCTGCCGTAGCTTCTGCCATCTGCACGGCTAAGCCGTGAGTAAAATACGCCTCTGTATACAGCCCCTGGGATTGCAGTCGTTCAACTCGCTCAGTAGCCGTTTGCCCCACAGTAACGATTTGGAATGCCACAACGTCCATGATCCCGGAATCTACCGGCGCAAAATAATCAGCCAGGCAAAGAAATTCACCCATACTTTGACGTGGGAAGGTGAAACGCATCATTTCTTCGGGTGAGCCGGCCTGCACACTGGCCGGATCATAAATGATCAAATCGTTTCCATCTGCTTGAGCTGGCCAGTAGCCATAAATCCCCTGGGGTTTAAGCCAGCCCTCGACCAGAGCCTCGCGGCGCATTGCGTCTAATCGGGCTTCATAGTCCGCCAACAGGTGTTCCCAGGCTTCACCGTGGGTGTTCTTCGCTCCCCATGAAAGCCGGAACAATTCGTTTTTCGATAAGCATTGGAAGACGCTTTCCAAGGGCATTTGTCGCACCACCCGCACACCCCAAGTGGGCGGGCGCGGAATGCGTTCAGCCAGTGACACATTCGAACGGCGCACACCAGCCCGTGCTGTGGATACAACCTGCCGTCCCAGTTCCATCTCTGCCTCGGCGCGAATACGGGCAAGCAGACGCTGGCGCGCTTCGGGTTCCATTAGTGCATCCATGGTTTCCAGACCCTCAAAGGCATCTTTACAGTAAAAGACGCCCGGCTCATAAAACTCACCGCTCTCGGTCTGCAAGATGCGCCGTCCGAAGCGCGGGTTAATCGCCGCCCCGCCGATCAGCACCGGGAACTTCAAACCGCGGCGATGAAGTTCGTTGACAATCAAGGGCATCTGCCGACTGGTAGAAACCAACAAAGCACTTAGGCCAATAGCATCGGCTTGAACTTCTACGGCCTTAGAAATGATCGTTTCAGCCGGCACCTGCTTGCCCAGATCAATCACCTCATAGCCGTTATTGGATAAAATGGTCTTAACCAGGTTTTTACCGATATCATGGACATCACCGTAAACGGTCGCCAGAACCATGCGCCCCTTACTAACACCCTCTTTGCGTTCCAAATAACGCTCTAGATGAGAAACTGCTTTTTTCATCACCTCTGCTGACTGCAATACAAACGGTAGGATCAATTCGCCGCTTCCGAATTTGTCCCCCACTTCTTTCATTGCGGGTAAAAGCACCTGATTCAAAATCTGCACAGCAACGTCATGCTGTGAGCGCGGCGCCTCTCGCTGAATGATCTCATCAATATCCTGTTCAACCCCCTCTTTTTGACGATGCAAGATACGCCAATGCAAGCGTTGCTCGGGGGTTTTCTCACCTAGTGCACCTTGCTCGCTCTCACGCTTTTCGGTCCCATCGGCAGCAGTGCTCTCCATAAAGGTAATAAAACGCTGCAAGGCATCCGGATGACGATTGAAGATCACATCCTCTGCTAGTCGGCGTTCTTCCTCTGGTATCTCAGCATAAGGCTTGATGTGAGCCGGATTGACAATCGCCATATCCAACCCAGCCTGCACGGCATGGTAAAGCATCACGCTATTCAACACCGCGCGCGCTCGCGGCGCTAACCCAAAGGACACATTACTGATCCCCAAGGATGTTAACACACCAGGAAGTTCGGTCTTGATAAGACGAATACCTTCAAGGGTTTCAATCGCCGAACGGGCAAACTCCGGATCCCCCGTTGCCAACGTGAAGGTCAACGCATCAAACACCAAATCCTGTGGACGTAAGCCGTGCTCCTCAACGGCGATCTGGTAAATGCGCTTAGCCACGGCCAGTTTGTTTTCAGCGGTCTTTGCCATGCCGTTCTCATCTATAGTCAGGACGATCACGGCGGCATTATAGCGTTTGGCTAACTCAAAGACGCGATCTGCCTTTGCTCGTCCCCCTTCCAGATGCGTCGAGTTCAACATACAACGTCCGGGAGCGGTCTTAAGCGCCACTTCCATGACTTCAGGCTCGGTGGTATCAATCACTAACGGCACCCGCACAAGCGGAGCAAGGCGTTTGATCACCTTGCGCATCGTCTCTGCCTCATCGCCGCGCTCGGTAAGGGCAACACAGATATCTAGCGCATGTGCCCCGCTGTTGACTTGCTGGCGCGCCAAAGTCAAAATTTCGTCATAACGCTCCTCAAGAATCAATTGCTTGAATTTCTGACTCCCCTGCGTGTTCAAGCGTTCCCCGATCAGAAAGGGTTTGGGCTCCTGGAGCATTGGCATTGCCTGGATCGCCGAGGCCAACTGAGGAATGTTCAAGATTGGGCGTGGAGGCGCCGGACGCCGTCCCAGACGCTCTATCAAACGCTTGAGGTGCGCAGGGGTTGTACCGCAACAACCGCCGACGACGTTGATGTGATACTTTTCGACAAATTCGGCCAGTTCCTCGGCAAAATGCTCCGGTTCCAGCGGGTAAACCGCCTGGCCGTCCACATTAAGCGGCAAGCCCGCATTCGGGATACACGAAACCGGCAGGCTGGAATGTTCCCCTAAATAACGGATAGGCTCACGCATATAATCCGGCCCGGTGGAGCAATTGAGACCAATCACGTCCACCGCTAAACCTTCCAGAATTGCCAGTACAGCAGAGATATCTGTCCCTAACAACATGCGCCCGGTGGTATCTAACGTCACCTGGGCTTGAATCGGCAGATAAATGCCGGTTTCCTCAAATGCTTTCTGAATCCCCAAAATGGCCGCCTTAACCTCCAGAATGTCCTGAGAGGTCTCGATCAAAAGTACATCCACCCCACCTTGGATCAACCCAACAGCCTGCTCTCGAAACACATCCACCAATTCGTCAAAACTAATGTTGGAAAGTTCGGGGTCATCCATCGAGGGCAATTTTCCCGTCGGTCCTATCGAGCCGGCCACAAAGCGCGGATACCCCTCGGTACTGTACTCATCAGCAAGCCGTCGTGCCAGTTGAGCGGCTTGCCGGTTGATCTCAATAACCTTATCCTGCAAGCCATACTCTGCCAGGGTGATCCGATTTGAGCGGAATGTACAGGTCTCGATGACATCCACCCCCACATCCAAAAACGACCTGTGAACCTGCTCCACCGCTTGTGGGTAGGTAATCACCAGATAATCGTTACACCCAAAATACCGTTCACCCCCAAAGTGCTCTGGGGTCAGGTTCATTTTTTGCAAATTGGTGCCCATGGCACCATCATAGATGAGCACTCGCTCATTGAGAGCATCCAGGTAACGCCGATTTGTGAACTTGCGATGTGTGTGTTGTTCGTTCATAGGAACTCCTCACGCTAATAAAAAAGCCTCTCTGGATAAGAGAGGCCTTGATGGCAAGAAACAGGCTCTCATCTTCCAGAGTTGCCGCGATCTCGCGGGCTCTGCCGGAATTGGCACCTGCTGAGATCTTCAGCGGTTGCCGAGGCTTCATCGGGCCGGTCCCTCCACCTCTCTGGATGAGCGCCAGAGAACGGCTCTGGCTATTTAATTGTTGCAGCAAATTCTACTACAAAACTCCTTATTTGCAAGGTCTAAACGTTAACTCGAAGTGCGTTATAATCTTTTCGAAGAAGGAGAGTAAGACGTGAATCGAAGTCAACAATTCCCCCCTTTCTCTGAGATTTTCGTACCTTTTCTCATCTTAGGCGCGTTAGGATTAGGTGGATTAGCCCTGGTGATCACCCAAACGCTACCCACACTATTACCGCGGTGGTTATTCTTTTTCTTGAGCACTCTGGGTGTCACTGGAATCGCACTTCCCATCGTCTATTTTCTGAATTGGCGCTTTTCCTCAAGCAGCTCACTGCCCTCAACAGGTACTCTTGTCCGCGAGGCACTGTGGATGGGCATTCTCTTTGATCTACTCGCCTGGTTGCAATTGGAACGGGTTCTCACCATCACCTTAGGCATGATCTTATTCTTAGGCGTCTTCATTCTTGAGTTCTCACTCCGCCTTATTGAGCGCGCGCAATGGCGCCCTCACGATACCCCACATGACTCCTGACCTACGCCAAATCCCTTCTGTAGATCAATTGCTCCATTTACCTACAACCGCTTGGCTTATCGAGTCATTCGGTCGCATGATGACCTTAAGGGCCCTGCGGGAGACGCTAAACACCCTGCGCAACAGTCTTCTTCATGGGAAAATCGTAGATCTCACCCCCGAGTCCATCCTAACCCAGGCCCAGAACTTGCTCAATACCTGGTTTACCTTCTCGCTCAAGCCGGTGATCAATGCCACCGGGGTCATCCTGCACACAAATTTAGGACGTGCCCCACTAAGTCCCAGCGCCTTGCAAGCCATCTCCCATATTGCATCGGGGTACTGCAACCTTGAATTTGACCTCGAGACCGGACGCAGGGGATCGCGACATCTCCATGCCACCCAACTGCTAATTCAACTGACCGGTGCAGAAGACGCTCTGGTGGTCAACAACAACGCGGCTGCCGTTTTGCTTGTGCTCAGCGCATTGGCGGCACGGCGGAATGTTCTCGTCGCCCGCTCCCAACTTATCGAAATTGGAGGTGGCTTTCGCGTCCCCGAAATTCTACGCCAATCCCGAGCGCGCTTAATTGAGGTCGGTACCACTAACCGCACCCGGATTGAGGACTTCGAAAGAGCGTTGCAAGAGAGCGGGGCCGCCTTAATCCTTAGGGCTCACCACTCCAACTTTCGAATCATCGGTTTCACCGAAGAACCCGACCTAACTGAGTTAGCGAATCTGGCCCACCGTTATCAGATTCCGCTTGTAGATGACCTGGGATCTGGCGCCTTGGTGGATACCACCAAATATGATTTGACGCATGAACCTATGGTTCAAGAATCCCTGGCTGCCAACGCCGATTTGGTGTGCTTTTCGGGTGATAAACTGCTTGGCGGGCCCCAAGCCGGGATTATCCTGGGACGCAAAGATTTGCTCGAAAAAATCAAACGCCATCCCCTCGCGCGCGCGGTACGGGCTGACAAGATCACACTGGTTGCTCTCTCTGCGACCCTGCAGCACTATTTGAAAGGCGATTGGGAGCAAGCCATCCCCGTCTGGCACATGATTGCCCAATCGGCAGAAACCATTAAAACCAGAGCCGATCGTTGGCAAGCTGCTCTACAAGTAGGGAGCGTAATTTCTAGTCGTTCTACAATTGGCGGGGGCAGTCTCCCCGGCGAAACCCTGCCCACATATGTGCTTGCGCTTGGAGTGAAGTCTCCTTCTCAGGCTCTCAAATGGCTACGCCATCGCCCTTATCCTATCGTCGCACGCATTGAAAATGACCATATCGTTTTAGACCCCCGCACGGTATTGGAAGAACAGGAAGACATTCTACTGCATGAATTACGTCATTTACTGACGTAGAACAATCCGTCGTTATAATCCGAGCCTATAATCTCAGGAGACTACCATGAAGCGCGACCTCGATCAATTGATGCATACCTACCAGGTAGATGCGCTGTGGATCATGGGGCCAACCACACACAACCCTGCCATGCGCTATTTCACCGGTGACGCCTCCCTTACCAGCGCTGATCTGTTCAAGCGGCGCGACCAGCCGCCCTTGCTTTTCTATCGCTCAATGGAGCGTGATGAGGCGGCTAAATCGGGTTTAACCGCTCGTTGCTATGATGAGTATCCTTACAAGACATTCTATGAGCAGGCTAGTGGAGATGTTGCCCAGGCATCCGCTTTGCGTTTCCAAAAAATCTTATCCGACCTCGGCTTAGACCATGGTCGCATTGCCTTATATGGGAAGATTGAGTTCGGGCCGCAGTTCGATTTAACCCAACGCCTACAACAATTATTGCCCGCGGTAGAATTCCTTGGCTTCTCTGAAGATCCCATTCTGCTTTTGGCCATGATGACGAAGGACGAAAATGAGATCAAGCGAATCGAGCGTATGGGCCAGATCACCACCTGGGTCGTTGCCCAAACCGCCGATTTTCTTTCCCACCATCGCGCTAAAAACGGCGTTTTGATCAAACAGGATGGCAACCCATTGACCATCGGTGAGGTTAAGCGGAAGATCAATCTGTGGTTGGCTGAACAGGGTGTGGATAACCCCGAAGGCACCATTTTTGCTATTGGACGCGACGCGGCAGTCCCTCACAGCACCGGTAACCCTGATGACGTGCTTCGCCTGGGCGAGACCATTGTCTTTGATATTTTCCCTTGTGAGGCTGGCGGCGGTTACTATTATGATTTCACCCGCACCTGGTGCTTGGGATATGCAACTGATGAAGCCCTGAAACTTTATGAGCAAGTACTCTCGGTATATCGCCAAATTACCCAGGAACTGAAACCCAATACGTTCTTCAAGACCTATCATGATCGTACATGCGAATTGTTTGAAGCCATGGGGCATCCCACCGTGCGCACCGATCCGACCACCCAGAAAGGCTATGTCCACAGCCTCGGGCATGGGCTGGGATTACACGTGCATGAGTATCCGGTTAGTGGTGCTTATGCCAAAGAGTCGCGCGATATTCTTGTCCCCGGTACGGTTTTCACCGTTGAACCGGGGCTATATTACCCAGAGAAGGAGATGGGAGTTCGCTTAGAAGATACCTATGCTGTACTACCTAATGGTGAAATCACCCGATTAGCCGAATATCCTCTTGACTTGATCATTCCAATTCAAGAAGCGTGACGGGAAGAGAGCGAGTTTTTGGGGCGCTCAAAACAATGGTTCCTGGTCCTGAGCGCCCCTTTTCCTCTAAACCAGGACATCCACGACCAACGCCAAAAAGATTAATGCAAGGTACATGCTAGACATGCGATACATCTGGTAAGCCGGGCGATTGCCGGGCATGCGCAAAACCCGCCAAGCGGCGTAAATCAATCCTCCCCCTAGAACCAGTGCAACCAACAAAAAAAGGTAACCAGTCAGGTTTAAAAGGGGCATCAACAACGTCAGGGCTACCAATTGTAAAGTGTAGATGAAAATCTGCCGTCGCGTTGTTTGCTCGCCCCGTACTACTGGTAACATCGGAATCCCAGCCCGAGCATAATCCTTCCGCCGCACCAATGCCAATGCCCAGAAATGCGGCGGCGTCCAAAGGAAGATAATCGCGAACAAAAAAAGCGCCGGCACCTGAAGATCGTTCGCTACCGCAGCCCATCCTACTAGCGGTGGAATAGCGCCAGCCCCGCCACCGATCACAATGTTCTGAGGTGTAGCAGGTTTCAACCAAAGGCTGTAAATTCCCACATAGTAGATTATCCCCGCCAACGCTAAAAGCGCGGTAAGCAGATTAACCATAATCGCCAACATAAAAAAGGCAACCCAACAGGCCGCTATCCCATAGGCCAGACCTTGTGCCGAGGTAATAATGCCGGCCGGTATCGGGCGCTTGGCCGTTCGCTGCATTTGCTTATCAGCTTCACGATCAATATATTGGTTGATGGCGCTCGCTCCCCCTGCCGCCAGCGCTCCCCCAAAAAGGGTCCAGAAAGTCAAACGAGCGTCCGGTATACCTTTTGCAGCTAACACCATGCCCGCATACGTTGTGATCAAAAGAAGCACCACAATTATCGGCTTATTAAGAAGAAAATAAGCCTTCAAACGTGTCTGCCATGAAACCGTGGCTATAGATTGTCTTTCGGAATGAGGTGACCATACCCACACCCTTAAAACTAATACGCTTAATGTCAGCCACAATGCCACAATATTAAAAGCGTGCAAAGCCACCAGTTCATGCCGGTAGCCGCGGTTGACCATGACACCCCCTAATCCGATCTGACCCAGAACAAGGATCGCCAGGGCTGTAGCTGCTGGAAGGACTATTGTGTCTTGCGAATAACCTCGCCAGGTTATGAGAAGCATCCCGGTGACCCCACCTAAGGCAAGCAGACTTAGCAACCGATGTAAGAGTGTAAGCCACCCCCATTGACTCAACGCCCAGCCGCTAGAACAAAATGGCCAACCTCCACATGCTCGGCTATATGGATCTAATCCCTGCGCATAACCGCTGATAAGCAAAAGAAATGTGACCCACAGAAGTCCGATCCCCAGAAATCTCACATTTTTGCGCTTTGAGGATCGGGCATCCGGAAGGACTTGGAATGAAGGAAGGACGGAAAGCCCTGCCACCGTAAATGCCGTTAGGGCAAGCAACCCCAATGAAAGATGAATCAAGTCAGAATAATCCCGAATTTTATTTCCAGACCAGAACGTTTGTAAGCCTTGGAGCAGCAACGTGGCTATCCCAGCTATTAGTCCCCACCGTTCAATCGGAGAAAGAACCCTCCCCCTAATTAATCGCCACAAACCCACACTAAACCCCAAAAGCCCGGCCACGAGTGCGAGGCTTGGATGCATCGCCGCAATCCAGGGTAGCCAAGTATCCGGCCGCCCCAATACGAAAACGCACTTCGTAATCGGAACGCAGAACTCGAAAGGATCCATAAAGCGGACCACATAGCCGCTGTACACCGCCAATAGCAGAAGAACGACCACACTGCCGTAAACTCGCTTCAAGGTTTTTTGTTTCATTCGTCTTCATCCTCCATTGGCTTTGCAGGATATCCGCCAGTTTTATGCAACTGCCGTTTTACGTAAAATGGATAACCAATCCCTAAAATTGCTGCAAACGTAAACCACTGAATAGCATAACCCAAATGAGGGCCTTCACTAATTTCGACTTCCGGTAACGCCCGATAAGGTAGTCCCTGCCACGCCGGATCTGGTGCCTGCTGTATATAAATTGGCAACAGGGAAGCACGGGTTTGCTGTTGAATGCGCGGAATATTGACCAGATTCCACGCCTCTAAGCGGGTTTGTCCAGGCGTCAACGTAGGATCGGGTACACCACCAAAATCTGGGTGTTCCTGACCGCGACGAATGATCCCCCTTACGGTTACCATCCCCTGCTCCTGAAAGGCAAGGCGGCGGGCTGGAAGTTGGGCTTCTTCATAAGGTATCCAGCCGCGATCTACCAGCACCGCCCAGGTCGAACCTCGAATTTGCAACGGCGTCAACACATGAAACCCCAACCGTCCCTCCCAAACCTGGTTCCGCAGTAGTACCTCATCCTCAAATAAAAACGTCCCTTCGACAACCACTTCACGATATTCCATAGCTGCGAGATCGCTTAGGGGTAGGTTCTCATTTAAGTTCAAAACCGGCATAGCCTGAGCCGCCAGAACGCGAGCGTTAAACGCTCGCCGCTGCGCCAAGCGATCTAACTGCCAGAAACCAAGGCGAACCATCACGGCTATTGCCGCAAGTACAAATAGGGTGGTTAAGACCCAATGTAAAAACCCCCGCGTGCGCATCTCGCTCTCAAGAACGATGGTGGACTGATGAAGCAGTTGGACCGCTTTCCGGTAGGGGAACTGCCACCAATGAGTAGACCCACAACAACATCCACGTTGGGATCATCACTGCCAGGATTCCCTGCACACGGTCTATCGGACGGATGCGCGGACGCACGTCCAACCCTAATACCTGTGAGGATTGAAACGTACATGCCATGCTATACGCACTAGGACGATCCAGATTTAGCGAGGCGGTGCTTCCGGGTGGAATCCACAGCGGCCCCAACTGATGACTAACCTCGTCTTCATTTCGCACCATCAAAACATCACCCACAGTAAAAATCATGGAGGGGAGGGCCGGGCCTGGCTCCCCCATAGCAATTTGTCGCGCCGTACCGGCAGGAATGACAATTTCAATAACACGTGGTTCATTCTCGCTTTCTCCGCGCAACAACCAGTAAGCCCCCTCACCGACCAAAACACCTACCAGTAATCCCAACAGAAGAGTAACCCCAAGGCGAACAAGTACCGCTTTGGTTGTCGCGGTCATACGTTATTTCTCCCTTAAGATGAGACGCAAGTCATTTTCCAGATCTTCCACCGGAGTGCCAAAGGAATACGTCAAGCGCAAATTTCCCTTGCCATCTATCAGGTAAACCCGTGCCGAGTGATCCACTAAATAATCGCTTCCACGACTTTCACTGTCCCGCACCAACCGATAAACACCATAGGCATTCCATACTGGTTGCAAGTCAGCCTCGGTGCCTGAAAGCCCAATAAAAGACGGGTCAAATGCAGCAGCATAGGACTGAGCACGTTCCGGGGTGTCTCGCTGGGGATCAACCGAAATAAAGACCACCCTGACCCGCTCTGACTGGCGACCAAGGCGTTTCATAGCCTGAGCAAGATCAGCCAATGTCGTAGGACAAACGTCAGGGCAATAAGTGTAACCAAAGAACAGCAAAACCACGTTTTCTTTTTGCGCACTCAAAGTAAAGTTTTCCCCATTCGCCTGAGTGAGAGAAAAATCAGGCGCAGGGATCGGGGGATCAAGCAATGATCCGCGGAACTGACCTTGGGGGGGGAGCAAAAGCCCCACAGCAACCAAGGTCACCGCTACAATGCCAATCCCCATCAAGAGACTATATTGGCGCATGCCCCACCTAGAGCGTTCCGATAAGATAGAGAGCGGGATAGAAGAAAATCCAAACCACGTCGACAAAGTGCCAGTAGTTAGCGCACGCTTCCACCGCCCAGTGGCGTTCGGGAGAGTAATGCCCTTTCAAGCCATTTCGAAAAACAACAAACAGAAAGATGACACCGGTCAAAACATGGAAGGCATGCATTCCGGTCATCATATAGAAGACGGCACCTTCGGCACCATCTGCCGGCCCAAACGGAGCCAGACGCCATTCAAACCCGATCACCCCTACTAAAAACGCTATTCCCAGCACCATAGTGATCAAGGTACTGGACAGGAAACCACGCCGATTTCCGGCCGCAATCATCGCTTCAGCCCGATTCATAAAGAAACTGCTGGTTAACAGCACCGAGGTCACGATTAAGCCCAATGTCTGATCCAGTTCGGGGCGACGACCTCCCAGCAAATAGAACCGAGTAACGAGCAACGCGCCGAACATGAAAGCATCCGAAATGATAAACAACCATAAACCGATGCGGTTAGTGGCAACACGTTGCCGATAGGCCTCAAGGCTCATCTCATGGGTACTCATCAGTGCTCCTCCTGTGAGCGGAAAATGCGCATTAGATGCATGTAAAACTGAATCACCACCGCCGCTTTGAGCAGGGCAATAGCCCACAGAATGACACTCGGTGCTTCGTGAATTCCAATATAATACTCAATACCGGTTAAGACGGCCAAAACGATGAACACCACCACACCGCGACGTACTTCAGAAATTGCCTTTGAAGATGTTTTCATCGCCAACCTCCTCAATCTCCTGCCGGTTGCGTTAAGGGTTCAACATAACGCGACCCCTTTAGACCATAGTCGTAAGGGTCACCCACCACACGGAACGGCTGAGGATAATTGTGCATCGGTGCCGGCGAGGGTAATAACTGCCATTCCGGTGAACGCGATTGCCAGATATTTCCTACCGCCACTTCTCCGCGGCGCAGACTCATCACCAAGTTGATAAAGAAAATCAACACCGATAAACCAATCAAGAAACCGGCAATCGTGATCACTAAATGTGCGGTATCAAACCCTTGTGCTGGGTCATAATCGGCAATGCGGCGGCGCATGCCCATCATACCCACCCACATTTGACCAAATGTCATAACCAGAAACGAAGGAGTCATCAACCAAAAATGCAGCCGCCCCAGAGTCTCGTTTAATTTGCGCCCACTCACCTTAGGAAACCAATAGTAGATCGCTGCAAACAGAGGGAAGATATACCCTCCAAACATCGTGTCGTGAAAATGGCCGACCACGAAATAGGTGTCATGCAAGTGCAAATCAGTCGCGACTACCCCATTAGGCGGGCCACTTAATCCCCCCATGAGGAACACTACAATCGCACCCAGGACAAACAACATTGGTACTGGCGTGCGAATCCGCCCCTGCCATAAGGTAGCCACCCAGCTGAAAAACTTGATTCCGGTGGGTACGGCGACCAAAAGCGTGCTGTACATAAACGGCACCCGCAGGTACTCTTCCATGCCAGAGGTGAACATATGGTGCCCCCATACCAGAAAGCCCACCAACGCAATCCCTAACGAAGACATCGCTACCCAACGGTAACCGAAGAGCGGCTTACGCACAAATACTGGCAGTAACTCACTGATTACCCCCAGTCCTGGCAATACAAAGATATATACCGCTGGATGAGAGTAAAACCAGAAGAGATGTTGGAACAAAATCGGATTTCCACCTTTGGCTGGTTCAAAGAACCCCATACCAAATAAACGCTCAAACATCACCATCTGAAATGAAAGGCCGATCAACTGCGTCGCCGTCAGCGCAATTATCGAGGTGGCCAGGGTTGCCCAGGCGAAAATAGGCATCCGGAAGAGAGTCATCCCCGGCGCCCGCAACCGGATGATCGTAGTAATCAGATTCAAAGCCCCCAAAATGGATGACCAACCATTGAAGAACACACCCACAAAAAACATCTGCATCCCCAACGGAGCCCGAATACTCAACGGAGGGTAAGCCGTCCAACCGGTATCAAAACCCCCCAAGAAAATGGCACTCAGCAACGTAATAGATGCCGGAACCGCGATCCAAAAAGAGAAAGCATTCAGACGCGGGAAGGCCATATCCCTAGCCCCAATCAAGAGCGGTACTAAGAAGTTGGCCATGGCCGCGAAACCTAGTAAGATCGAGATGATCAGCACCATACCGTGCATCCCGATCAGGGTGTTGAAGAAATCCAGCGAGAGAAACTGCATCCCGGATTGAGCCAATTCGGTGCGAAAGATCAGCGCAAATGTACCCCCAATCGCAAGTAATAGTAGAGAGAGCACACCGTACTGAACTCCAATCACCTTATGATCCAAACTATAGCCCAGGTAGCGTTGCCAGCCCGGAGTCTCTTCAATATCCTCAATATCAGGTGTTTCGCGTCCTAAAGCCCAGGCATACCAATCCCTAAAGGCGCCAAGCGCAATCATAAAGCCCAAAACGCCTCCAAACCCACCTACCACCCAGGCCGGTTCAGCCTTCCACGGCAACCCCAATGCCATCCGCACGGCACTCAGCAATCCCACACCAAGAAGAAAGCCTATCACCTGACCAATCAACCCTCGAACGAGCCCAATTGCCCATAAACGTCTCATAATGACCTCCATCAAGTGTCGAAATCAGCGCAGTGTCTTGATATATTCAATAATGTCGTTGATCTGTTGTTCGGAAAGGAGTGACTGATAGTTGCCTGGCATGACATTCGCCGGGAATCCTTTAACAATTTGTGCATTGGGATTGACAATAGCGGTTTTCAGATAAGCCTCATCCACGGCAACCACGGAGCCATCCGCTAATTCATGATCGGTACGGCCAAAAAGTCCTTTCCAGGTAGGTCCAACCCCTGGTGAACCGTCCACCGAATGACATGAAAGACAGCCATTGGTTTGCGCCCACTTTGCCCCGCGTGTCGCCGGGTCGGTGCCAATAGCAGCCAATTGTTCACTGATCCAAGCCTCAAAATCCGCTTGGGAAACCACTACGACCGGGCTTTCCATGTAAGCGTGCGAGGTGCCACAAAGTTCCGCACAACGCACCTTGAACTCGCCGATCATCGTTGGGGTAACACGCAATTCCCGTTCGAGGTTCTCGCCAGGGAGCGCATCCTGCTTCACCCGAAATTCGGGTACCCAAAATGAGTGAATGACATCCAACGAGGTCAAACGTAAATGCGCCTGACGATTAACCGGTAAGTACAATGCATTGGAGACAATACCATATTGCGGATACTCAAAGCGCCAAAACCATTGGCCGGCCACCACTTTGACCTCAACAGCTTGCGGATCCACCCGCCGCGTCTCGGCCAATGCCAGAGAACCAAGATAAGAGAGATAAATCACGATTCCAATCGGGATAATTGTCCACACCACTTCCAGGCCGGTAGAGCCCTTAAGATAAGCCCCTTCCTCTTCACCATCTTTATTCCGTTGGCGGAATACCACCAAACTGTAGCCCAGGAAAACCACAATCAGCGAAAAGAAGAAAGCGATTAGCATAAACTGCAAATTGAAGAGGCGATCAATTGGCTGAGCTTGGGCACTGGCCTGGAGAGGGAGAATGCGAATCGTATTTAACAAGTAATTCATCACGAATGTAGACACAATGACCAAAAACCCGGCAATCGCGAAATGTTTCATCGTCGAAACGCGCTCCTTTCCTGAAGTTCGAGGCTGTGAGTCTAGACTACCCGGTAACGAAAGCCAATTTTCTGCCTGGGAAGGGGTAAGGATGCGGCGATCATAAACAACGACCGACCCGCCCTCGTGTAATGAAACCAACATCACCTGCATCGCCCGATTGCCACTGATAAATAGATCCATAAAGCGTTTGCGGTCTAGCGAGCGGTCATCGTAATCAAGGATGACTAGGTCGGGCAACCAAGACTCGAGAAGAAGCAGAGTTTCCTCCATCGTTGCCACAACCCGAATCTCAAATTGGCGACCCTTCCACTGCTGATGAATCAAACGTTCTAGCCCCCGCCCGAAGAGCGGATTGGCTGAAGCAATCAATACCCTGCGCACTCCATCTACCTGATGAAAACTCATTACTCCGAAGACCTCTAACCCGAACCTTTTGTACCTACCCACTAATAAAATACACAATTTCCCCCAATAATGTCGAGATTTGATAGACATTAAAGTGGGTTAAAAATATCCCCCTAAATGGGGGATATTTTTATCACCACTTACGACTCAGATACGGGTTTTGATTTAGCCCTCGCGGCGGCGGATCAAACCCAACGCGATGGCTTTACTCACCGCCTCGGTGCGGTTAGACGCCTCAAGTTTTTCTAAGATATGACGAACATGAGTCTTCACAGTGTTATCCGAAATATACAGTTTGGCTGCAATCTGACCCGTCGTTTGACCATCTGCCAGGCACTCCAGCACTTCCAGTTCTCTATCGCTGAGGATCTGGCGATTCGCGATCTCGGATTGATAGGCGATTGCACGGAGCACCGGCGCGGTAACTTCAGGAGAAAGAGCACCTTCTCCCTGATAAACACGCAAAATCGCCTTACGCAATTCTTCTGGTTCCACATTCTTGAGCAAATATCCATCTGCACCACTGCGGATGGCTTGTATAAGGTCTTCCTCATGCTGTGAAACCGTAAGCATCAGGACTTTCGGCGAAGATGGAATTTTGCGCAACACCTCCAATGTACGTAAGCCATCCATATGGGGCATATTAATATCCAGTAGAACGACATCTGGCATGGCATGGCGAATAACTTCGAGCGCCTCCTGCCCATTGCCGGCTTCACCTACGACTTTAAGTTCCGGCATATCGCGTAAAAGCTCAATTAACCCACGCCGGAAAAGCGCGTGATCATCCACAACTACAACACGAACTGCTCGCGTACTCATACCAGTGACTCCTCTACTCGAGATGGTACCTGTAAACGAATAACGGTGCCTTGATAAGGCCGACTGATAATCTGAAATTCAGCCCCAATCAATTCTGCCCGTTCGCGCATACCTCGCAACCCATGCTGTGAAAAATGAGGAACCTCATCCGGGGAAAACCCAATCCCATTATCTCCGATTTCTAAGATCCACTCATTATTCCAGAGGCTAAGCGAGATCCAAGCCCGCGAGGCATGAGCGTGCTTGCGAATATTATTCAAAGCCTCTTGAACGATTCGTAAGAGTTGTGCCTGGACTTCGAGAGGAAGTTCAGGGGACTCCTCGGGAAGATAACATTCAATTTGAAGATTAGAACGCTCGGCCATGCTGGTCGCCACTTGACGAATCCAAGCATTCATATCATCTTGAGGGTTAAAGCGCAGGTTATCCATGACTTGTCGAGTCTCAAGATAAATCTCGGCTAGAGCTTGGTAATGCTGCTGAAGCACGGTTTCTAAGCGTGTAAAGTCTTCCCGATTCAATAGGTTGAGCATCTGCGCCGTATTTAGTTTGAGATAGGCCAAGGTTTGGGCTAAACCGTCATGGATCTCTCGTGCCAGACGCGAACGCTCCATCATCACGACCCGAAACGCCAGATCGTAATGCAATCGCTCGTTCTCAATGATGCGAACCAAAGTTTCTAATAAGAGCTCCATCACCTGATTGATGGACGGATCCCAAGAAGAATCCTTAGCGGGGTAAAGTAGCAATGTTCCAATTACTTTCCCCTCTGAGCCAACAAGTGGGAGCGCCCATCCAGAAGTTCCTTTTATGTCTAAAGCTATCGGTTGGAGATGATTAGATGCTCCCAAAGTATCACTATGTATTTGCGCATGGATTCGACTCATAACCTCGGGGACTGTAAATGGTAACTGTCCCAGAGTGAGAAAAACAGGAAATGTTGGCATCCCGCCCTGGCCGAGGTAGAGAGCAACACCTTCACATTCCACCGTCTGCATCATGCGCCATAAAATCGGCCTAAGCACACTCTCCACATCGGGATGACCCACTCGGGAACCGAGAACCTGAGCATAGACAGCTGCTTCACGGGCTTTCAGGCGACGCAACTCCAAACCGGTCATCACAATAGTAAAAAGGCCTTCCAGCCAATATTTCAAACTCTCCGATACCTCAGAGTTTGTTTCCGTCATATAAAGGTTGACAACGGCTGCCATCCGTCCATTTTGCTTCAAAGGAATACACTCAACCACCTTGGCTCCGGGTACTCCCCCTTGGAGCAGGAAACACCCTTGTTCCAAACCTGCTCGATATACCTGACACTGTTTACAGGTGACGCGGATCTGCCCTCGAGCCAGAGACTTTTCCCAGCTCTCCCGTTCTAGTTCCGTTTCTATTCCTACAGCATAGACACGCAGCGGATGATTCCATTCATCTAACGGAATAAACGTTGCGCCTTTAGCCCCACTGAGCGCAGTTGCCTGCTCCAATGCGGAACGAACAAAACGCTCTTCATCCTCCAAACTGAGCAGGTGATTTATATTCTGCAGAAAAGTTTCACACGTCTTTAATTGAACTTCATCATCCCTAAGACTCAAACTTGGACTCTTCTCGCGATGCCGCCAAAACCATAACGACACAACACCCGAACCCACCCCCAGCAACAAACCTATCGCTGGTAGTTCAAGAAACCCCAACAAACTCAGAAAGCTTAGGGCGGTCAGAAGGGCACCCAAGACAAACAAGCCAATCCATGTGTTTTGGTGTATTCGGACTAATTTAGTCCTCTTACCTAGATTTGACATGCTTCTATTTTAATCCCACTTATCGTATTCTGACGATCCTTTATATAAAGTTAGCCCGGCACATCATCATGCCGGGCTAACTCTCGTAAAGAACTTTGGTTTATTTGAAGGTCTTGATGTAAGTAATAACCTGCCAGATTTCGTCTTCGGTCAAGATGCCTTTCTGGGCCGGCATAGATGAGTTAAAAGGTGCCATTGCGCCGCCCTCAGAAATGCGCCAGAACATGTAATCATCCTTAGCCACCTTGACCAATTCGGCCAAATTGCCGGGATGTGGATCCAGAGCCTGCCCCGCAGGTCCATCCCCTAGCCCTTTCTCACCGTGGCAAGAAGCACAGCGCTGCTCATAGATGGTCTTTCCCGCCGCCACTGCGTTGGCATCATTGGTAGTATAGGGGCTGGTTTTTCCGGCATACTCGGGCGGAGGCGTTGGACGACTCTCCTGTGCTTCCCCACCACCCCCGCTGCCACCGCAAGCTGCCAATACAAGCGCACTGAACATCAACAAGATCACCACAAAGGCAAATTTTTTCATAGGTCCTCCTTTGGACAGGTGAACGATTTCACTTACATATTGATTATATCCTTTGTTCAATTAAGAAAAAGAGGAGAGGAAGGGTGAATTCTAGATCAACCTTAATCATGATTAAGACATTATTCGTGTCAAATTTGTGAATTCGTCACTACCTAAAACGCGTAAAACATACTATTTTGGTAAAGATTTTCGATAAATTCCACTTAGAGGATTGAACATGCTAAAAATCAGCCGACGCTTTGATTATGGTTTACAGGTCATGCTGGCATTGGCTTCAACTGCTGATCGGCGGCCCATTGCCACAGCCACCCTTTCTCGGCAGTTGGATATCCCTCTTCCATTCATGCACCAGATTATCCATACATTAATGCAAAAGGGGCTCATTCGAACCACCCCCGGCCCGCACGGTGGCATTCGTCTGAACCGTGCCCCTAATACGATATCCATGCGGGAAATCATGGAAGCCTTGGAAGGGCCCATTCGACTTTCACCATGTCTAGAAGATTCCTCGGTATGTCCGCGCCAGGATACCTGCTTGTTCATGCCCATTTGGGCCAGCCTACAAAAATCCATTAACGAAACCTTAGAATGTCTAACCCTGAATGACCTCGCCAGGCAATCGCCTCAGAGCATCCTCCAAGAGATTCAGATGCTCAATATCTCGCTTGAAACCTGCCAACCCACGACCTCTGTATAACCCAAGTTGCAAACACAACGATAGAAAACAGCGGTTTTACTATCGATTAGAGCCGCTTTCATTCTTCAGGGCTTTACAAACACTCAAGCGCGCAGAGCAGCGAGAACCTCGGCGCTGTGTCCCTCGGGTTTCACGTTAGGAAAGATTTTCTTGATAAGACCGTTCTCATCGATTAAAAACGTGGTGCGAAGGACGCCTTCGTATTCTCGCCCCATGAACTTTTTCTTTCCCCATACCTCATACAAACGGGACACTTGGTGATCCTTGTCAGAAAGCAGTGTAAAGGGCAGATTATATTTTTGCTTGAACCGAGCATGGGAAGCCGGCGAATCCGGGCTTACCCCGAGGATCACTACCCCTGCCTCGGCATAGACCTGATAATCATCTCGAAAAGAACAGGCTTCCTTGGTGCACCCCGGGGTATCATCTTTAGGGTAGAAATAGAGCACCACGGGTTTACCGCGGAATTCTTGGAGTGAACGTAGCGTTCCCGTCTCATCCGGTAACGTAAAATCGGGCGCGGGCATGTTCACGTCTAAAGTCATTAGGCACCTCCATCAAGTTTATCGGTTGATCGGTTAATAATCTTATCAGCAGGCTTGCACAATGACACCCATTTGTCCAACGTTGTAACCGGGCAGTTGGGCTACGGCGTGGCGAAAACGCGAATCACCCATCAAATCGAAAATAGCGCGAATGCGCTCCTCATCGGCATACTTGCAGGGGATAATCAAATCATAGGCTTCTTGAAATAGAGGAATGAAATCTAAATCCAGCGCTTTTGCCGCCGCTGTTACCCCTAACCCACAATCTGCACGTCCCGAGGCCACAGCGGCAGCCACCGCCAGGTGAGTATATTCTTCTTGCTGGTAGCCCCGAATGACCTCGGGATTGATCCCAAGACGACCTAAATGATAGTCTAGTAACACACGCGTTCCTGCCCCGCGTTGCCGATTGACAAATGTCACGTCGGGACGCGTTAAGTCTTCTAAACCCCGGATGCCCTTGGGATTGCCCGACTGGACGATCAACCCTTGCTCGCGTTCCACCCACCGCACAATCATCACCTTCTCATTCGGTAGATATTGTTGCACATAACGTATGTTATAAATCCCCGTCTCCGGATCTAATAAATGAGAACCAGCCAGATGGGCTTCGCCACGCCGCAAAGCCACCAACCCGCCTAGACTACCCACATTGGCCGAGACCAGTCGCAACCCTCGCTCGGCTAAAAACTGGGCTAAGAGATCAAGCGACATATCATGAGAGCCAATCGCAAAAAGGGTGCGATTCAGATTACGGCTACAGGTATATAACCGTACCCACACTTTTTCCCCCGCCTCGATGCCCTGAACGCCTGATGGTATCACCAGTAAACCATCGGCGCGCACCAATGAGGTGATAACACCAGCCCCTCGTGCTAACGGTGCCGCCACGACTCGTCCCCCGACCTCGCCAACAACCACGCGCACATAATCCTCATCACCTGCAGGGGAGGTAATCTTTCGTGTCAATATGGCTTCAATCTCTTCAGGTTGGGCAGGGGAACGTCCCGTCCACAGAGCAAGCAGCGGTTCAATGAAGATTTCACCCGTCAGAGCCGCTGAGACCGGATAGCCAGGCACACCAAAAATTGGGACTTTATCTCCCGGTGGCGCGCCGGGGCGAGAGAGCATGCCGAAAATCACCGGATGACCGGGACGAACGGCTACACCATGGAAAAGCAATTCCCCCAATCGTTCAATTACCCGTGCCGAGAAATCCTCGGAACCCGCCGAAGAACCCGCATTGAGCAAAATCAAATCACTCTCACGAGCCGCTTCCTGCACTTGTTCCAGGATCAATTCCTCGTCATCCGGGGTGATCGGAAAATGAATTGGCTCCCCTCCCCAGGTGGTCACCTGAGCGGCCAGAACCAAGGAATTAAACTCAATAATGTCACCCGGCTTCACTGGCTGCCCAATCGGGATGAGTTCATCCCCGGTTGGAATAATCGCAACCCGTGGTTTGCGGGTAACGGTCACCTTTGTATGCCCACACGCGGCAATTGCCCCTAAATCTACCGCTCGTAAAACATGCCCGGCTGGAAGGACCAACTGAGTTGCCACAATATCCTCACCCATCGGGCGCACGTGGCTCCAGGGTGTCAGGGCAGCCCTAAGACGGATCATATAAGGATGACGTGGATCATCTGCCGGCTGCCCCGCGCTGTTTAAGGCTTCTACCTGCTCAATCGGCACCACCGCATTCGCCCATTGCGGTAAAATGTCTCCCGTATCCACATAAGCGGCTTGGGAACTAACCAGCAAGGTAATTGGTGCTGTTGGCATAGCCCCAGCAGTGTCTTCAGCACGAATGGCAAACCCATCCATGGCTGCGGAATGATAATGAGGGGAGGAAAGGCGAGCCCAAATGGGTTCAGCAGTTACCCGCCCCACCAGGGCTTCGGATAAAGGCAAAGTTTCCTTCCCCAAGACCCCCCACAATCCTGCCGATTGGAGAGCCTCACGAATACGCCTTTGGGCTTCGGTTAATGGAATATCATAAAGATAGACCGCCATTGCGAAGTTCCTCTTCTATAAATACAAGCTTATAACAACCACACCTCAGCGGCAGCGCCCAACCCCAACCCAGTGGCATCCGCGGGGATACGCAGCACTCCATCTGCACGCACGAGAGAGAAAATTAAGTTGCTTTTGTAAAAAATGGGTTCGGCCAGATAACCTTCATGAGTTTCAATTAACCGCACCGGGACATAATCCTCTCTCCCGGCTTGGGAGGGAAGGTTAATGGTCAACCGAGCCTGCACCCGGGCTCGCGGTCGCCGTAGTTTAACCCCCGACAGTTTATCCAACACCGCCGGAAGAAATAAACTGGCCACGACTAAGGCGCTTACCGGATTGCCAGACAGTCCCAACACAGGCTTCCTGTTGCAGACGGCTAATATCGTGGGCTTTCCGGGCCGGATATTGATACCGTGTACTAAAACCCCCGGCGGCCCCATTTCATCCATTACCCGTGCGGTCAGGTCGCGCGTACCAATAGAAGAGCCCGCGGAGATGATGACCATTTGACTTTCACTTAGAGCACGGTTCAATGCCTCCCGCAATGCTTCTTCGCGATCAGGGACGATACCATAGCGCTGGGGAATTCCTCCAAGCATGTCTACCAAAGCACCGATAGAATAGCTATTGATATCCCGTACCTGTGCCATACCCAGAGGTTGATCGGGCGGGATCACCTCATCGCCGCTAGAAATAATTCCCACCCGAGGTCTCTTGGCTACGCGCAATTTTGTGATTCCTAACCCCATCAGGCCTCCAATTTCCGCCGGGCGTAAACGCACCCCCGCCGGGATCACCTCGTCGCCTACCTGAACATCCTCGCCCACTTTGAGCACGTTTTCACCCACCGCCACTGCGCGCAAGACCTCGATCTCACCCGGCAGTGTCACTTGGGTATGCTCAAGCATGACCACTGCATCCGCCCCTTCCGGCAACATTCCGCCGGTATAAATCAAGGCGGCTTGCCCAGGTTGCAGGACGAAATCAGGCGCCTTTCCCATCCCTACTTCACCCACCAGCCTCAGGTAGGTCGGCAGGCTATCGCTCGCCCCAAAGGTATCCGCGGCGCGCACTGCATACCCATCCACAGTGCTACGCGGAAAAGACGGCATCGGCTCTGGCACACGAATACCCGCGATAGTCACCCGACCCAATGCCTCTGTGGTTGGAATGTCTTCTCCGTCCGGTTCAGAGTCAGAAAGAGCATTCAACCAACGTTCCAGCGCAGCCTGAGGGGAAAGCAAGGTGAGAAACTCTCTCATCGGTTACCCCATCCAAAGAGAAAAGGTCAATAAGTAAACCGTCAAGCCCACCGTCGCATAGGCGGTGAGTCGCAGTAAAGGCCAACGCGTCGGTGCTCCATTGCCAATCTGCCACATCTGCCACGCCTGAAAGGCACCCAATGGCAAAGTCAGCATGGTAGGCCAAAGCACCGACCAGGAAAGGCCCATCAAGGCAGAGATTCCCAATAAGAGATAGGCTAACGGTACCAAGATATTATGCACCAACATACCTCGTTGCCATCCTAACCGCACCATCATAGTCGTATACCCCTGCTTTAGATCGCGGTAATAATGCTCCAGCGATAGCGCCATCATCGTGGCTAAACACAATAACGTTAGAGGGAAGGTAAGCAAACCCAGTAAATGCGCATCTATCTCGCCTGAAAGCAGGGCAAACGCAAACGCCGGGGTTAGATTGGCCAGAAAAAAAGCCATCAACAGTTCCCCATACCCGCTGTATGCCAGGCGTAAAGGGGGAACACTGTAAAAGAACGTTACCCCAAACGCCACCCCCAGAAGTAACATGGCCGAGACATTAAGGGCCCCCCGCGTTAAGAGTAAAACGGTTATTACCGCCCCGATACTGAGGGTCGTTAATCCGGTTTGCAGGAAAACCGACCGGGGCAATACAGCCTCCTCCGGGATCTTCTCTTGCTCTTCTTCACTTTCTTTCTTGTTATTAGGTTGTCGAGATGAAAGTAAAGACTCGTTCTCGCTAGCTCGATCATAAAACGCCTTCAATAAGGCACTGCTCATCTGTAGTAACGTGATGCAGGCCTGACCCAACCAATAATCAACCCCCGAAAAGGGCTGGTTACGAAAATTAACGATCCCGGCACCTAACGCAAAGAACAAAATCCCAGCCATTAAGGCAAGAGGATTAACAACACGAATCCATTGCCATAACGGAGAAGCGAGGAATCTGCGCATGGGTGTCCCTTAGAGTAAATGGTAGCCGCTATCTACATATAGGGTTTGGCCTGTGATTTGCGGGTTCTCGATTAAGAACAACACTGCCTGCGCTACAGCCTCCGGACGAACAGGCTGACCCAAGGGTAAACGTTGCTTCAACCGATCCCATTCCTCACTGGACATCTCAACTCCAGGTGTAATCATTCCAGGAGCAACCGCATTGACCCGTATTCCTGGCGCTAGAGTTTTGGCCAGCAACCGAGTGAGGTGATCTAAAGCACCTTTAGAGAGCACATACGCCCCATATGTCGTCCACAAGCGTTGCGCGCCACAATCGGTAAGGTTAATAATAACCCCACCCGATGCTTGCATCAATGGAACTGCTGCGCGAGCACATAGCCATGCCCCGCGCAAGTTAAGTGAAAACACATCCTCCCATGTTTCACAAGAGGTTTCTAATAGTGTTCCTCGCGAAATAAGGCCAGCGGCGTAAACCAAGACTTGCAACGGATATCCCCAAGACTGCACCCGTTCAAACAACAATCCAATTTGCTCTTCCTCTCTAAGGTCGGCCGAGACCAAAAAAGTTGGCCGCCCCTGTTTCTCAATTTGGGTGGCCAACGTCAATGCGTTTTCCCGAGAGCGAAAATAATGCAACGCCATCGCATACCCATGTTCCGCCAATGCCTGCGCAATCGTCCTTCCCAGGGTTCCCGAAGCCCCTAAGATCAAGGCTAAAGGGTAAGACGATGGCGCTGCCATATCGCTACCTCAGCGGCGGAAAAAGTTAGAGACAAAAAACCATAAGTTAGCCGGTCGCTCAGCTAATCGGCGCATAAAATAGGGATACCAATGGGTACCAAAGGGCACATAAATGCGCACCGGGTAGCCCGCGCGAACCAATTCCTGCTGCAAATCACGCCGAATGCCATAAAGCATTTGAAATTCCAAAGCGGTTTTAGGTAATCCCAGGCGTTCCGCGCGCTGTTGAGCATAGCGAATTCGGGCTTCATCATGGGTAGCCAGTGCTGGAATGGGAGGAATACGTCCATCGGCACTGATTTGAGGAACACCTGCTTCCACAACACCTTGGAGTAACACATCGGTCAAACGATCGAAATTAGCATCCACATCCTGCTTACGTGGATAGGCAATTTCGGGAGGCTCTTTATAGGCCCCTTTGACCAAACGAATGGGAACCCGCCTTTCGACTAAGCGTCGGGTATCCCGTTCACTACGGTAAAGATAGGACTGAATAGCTACTCCCACATTGGTATATCCTTGATCATAGCACCAATGGATCAGGTCGAGTGTGGCATCCACCAAGGAAGAATCCTCCATATCAACGCGTACAAAATTCCCTAAAGACTTGGCGTGGGAAACAATACGCTCTAGGTTTTGACGGCAGAGAGCCCGATCAACCGTCAGACCGATGGCGCTCAACTTGACCGATACATTAGCGTGCAAATTTCTGCTGGCAATGTCCTCAAGGATGGCTAGCGTCGCCTCGGTCGCTCGGTGAGCCTCTTCGGCATCCGTTGTATGCTCTCCCAAGTAATCTACCGTTGCGTTCAGCCCTGCTGCATTGAGGTTCTGAATAACCTGCATAGCTTCTTCCAAGGTCTCCCCCGCAATAAAGCGAGAAGCAACCTTCCAAGCCACTTTCCAACGCGTCACTAAGCGTTTGGCCCATTCGGCTTTCGAAAGGGAAATCAACAATGCACGCAGCATACATTGATCCTCTTTTCTATCGGGAATTCATTTTGATGGCGAAGCGATTTTCTAAGCGTTGCCTTTATCATTGTATGACCAATTCTTACCGCTGCCCAGTGACAAAATTCCTCGGTTTTTGAACCGCCTGTTCAATTCTAATTTGATAAAATCTATATCGAAGACAGGGATAGGGCATGAGAAGCGGATTCAAGCGCTATAAAACTATTTTTTTACCCATAATTTTTGGACTCGTAATTTTGCTTGGGTCATTTCTACTTGCCCCTGAGGGACTTATACAGAGGTCTTTGAGATTTATTTTTAACCTGACCCTTTTAGGGATAGGAACAGTTCTTTGGCTGGCTTTCTTCTCTCAATTTACGCTTCCTGTTCGGGGTCTCCAAGACCGGATCAACGCATTTCTGCACCTCATATACTATGTTACTGGTATTCATGGTCCAATTGCATTTATCGAAAACGGTCAAAATCCTCGTCCGGTCTCGAAAAGATCAAATGGCCCAGGATTGTTGGTATTGGATACGGCCAGTGCAGCACTTTTACGTACAAACCAGCGTTTTACTCGGGCAGTGGGTCCCGGCGTCGTTTTCACTCAACCCAGAGAACAAATTGCCGATGTGGTGGATTTGCGGCTCTGCGGTCAAATAATTGGCCCCAGACCTAATGAAGATCCTTTTGCCCCCCGTCAACCAGAAGAAAGCCAGGCAGAATACGAAAGCCGTGTACGCCGCAGCAATGAAACGCGCGCCGTCACACGAGATAACTTCGAAATAATTCCCCAAATTGAGGTGATTTTCCGCCTCGATACTCGTCCGGGCTTGGGTAATTCTGAGTTTGGTTATGACCCTTTAGCGGTTGAGCGGGCTATCCTTGGGCAAGTTGTCAATGCCAACCTTCCTCTTGATACCCCCAACCGATTGATCCGCTGGGATCAACTGCCGGCACAATTAGCAGCTGAGGTATGGCGTGACCTAGTTGCACGCTTGACCCTGGATGACCTTTTTCCCCTCACCCTCAAAAAACAACGGGTTCAGGGCTTAGCAAACGTGGTTCAAATAATCAATGAGCGTCTTACCCAACCGGAAGTATTGGACCTTGATGTCACTGGTAATCAAAAAAATGGTAAAGTGCCCAGTCGAGAATATCAAATCCTCGCAAATCGAGGGATTAAGGTGTTTTCGGTTAACCTTCTTAACGTAAAATTGCGCCCTGAAACAGACCGAGAACTCGTCAATCGCTGGAGTGCAGAATGGCTTACCTACGCCCGCCAGGAGCGCGAGCAAATTGACATCCTGCGTCGAACCCTGGTCGAAGAAGCCCGCAATCAGGCCTGGAATATTTTTATCGAATCTGCAACTCGCAACTTTGCCGATGAGATATTACCATCTTCCCCCGTTCCCTTACTCGCTTCACCCCACGGTTCCAATTTCAATGCTAACCTTACCGAGACCATGCGTTCAACCTTACTCTGTCTCTTGCACGGTCACCTTACCCTCCTTCATGACCGTCCAAACCTAAAGGCCTTAACCTATGATGAGGAAAATCAAATTAAAGAATTAATCATGCTCCTTGAAGCCCGATACCTATGAGAATCACCCCACCCATTCGCCGCTTTCTGCTTCTGATACCCATATGGCTCTGCTTTTGGTTGGGCGTTGCGTGGATTAATTTACTATCCTCTCCTTTGGGAATAGGGCAAGATCCCCTGCACCAAACCATGCGCCTTTTAGTGACTTCCATGTTCGCACCTCATGTATTGGTGGTGGTCTTCCTGCCGTTTTGGCTAGGATTGGAATGGGCGGCTCATTACCAAAGCGAAATCTTTTCTCTGCCTCAGCCGGGTATTAGTCGCCACTTTTTACTCTATACTAGCCTTGGTCTTGCGCCTCCACCATCTTTAAATATCAATAGTGAAGAGCCCAGCACACATCACAAGCAAAACCCAATACTGTTGATAGGAGGCCCCGGTGTAGTAACCTGTTCTGCTGAAATGGCTGCTGTCTTTGAACGTCCCGACGGCACACCTCATTTTATCCTTCCAGGTACAAGGGTGAAGATTGCACCTTTTGAACGCTTGCGTCAAACCTTTGATTTGAGAGATCATGTATGCCAATACGAGGACATTCAAGGGCGCAGCCGAGATGGGATTCGTATCTCACTCCAAGATGTGCGAGCTTTATTCTGTATCTGGCGCCGCTTTCCCCAACCTCACAATCTTCAAAATCCTTTCCCGACTTATTACCAAAATCTTTACCGACTCACATTCTGGCAATTACCCGGCCCTTGGACCAATTCAATGCGCCACCTCGTCATGCGCCAAATCCAGAAACAGATCCAGTCACGCCCCTTTGGGGAGCTGTTTGCCGGAATTGGTCAGCCCGAAATTCGCCAATTTGTTGAGCTGCAAACCCGGATCACCCAAATTCAATGGGCTAATCCACTGAAGCGTCCCCTCCGCTTCATCTACGATGCTGAATTGTCCCCGCCCATCTCCATTCCCAACCGTCTGACGCGCCCCGACCTCACACGCTTCTTTGATGATTTTGCACTTGAATTCTCTCAAATGGCTCTTAACAAAGGTGTACGGTTAGAATGGATCAACGTTGGAGCCTGGAATACCCCTGAACCGATTATCTGGGAACAACACCTCGAAGCGCTGAAAATCACCCGCGAGAATTTGCGTCTGGGAAATCCCGTTGCATTACGCAAATGGAGAGAGCAGAATACCAATCAAGCCCTCGCCCACCACCTCCGCGAAACCCTCATTATGATTTCTGCAGTCTTAAGTCAACCTACTGCTGAGCCCGAGGAGCGCTTGTTTCAACTATTGAGCCTCTATTATGGCCTCCTCAAAAATACCCTCGAACGCTATAATCAGGCATCAATTCCTCCTGAGGTTCGTAACGCTCTGGATATGATAAAAAAGTGTTTGGATGCTTATATGGATCAACATGGACAGGTTCGATTTTTATCATGAATCAGACTCTCTCGATGGATAAACGCCTACTTGTCTTAGGAGCAGCCACTTTGGATACGGTTGGCCGCTCTTTTGAGAATTTACAACCCGGGACGTCGGTTCCCGGTCAAGTTCGGCCATCCTTTGGAGGAGTGGCCCGCAATGTCGCCGAAAATCTGGCCCGATTGGGCTTGCCGGTAAGTCTGATCAGCGCTGTTGGGGATGACCCAATCGGGCGACAGTTATTAGAATACACCGCCAAGATAGGTGTGGACACCTCGGCATGCCTCAGGGTAAGGGATTATGGAACAGCATCCTATGTCGCCCTGCTGGGTAAAGAAGGTGACCTGCGGTATGGATTGGATGATATGCGCATCCTTTCCTGCCTGAGCGCAGAATATATAAAATCCCAGGCAGCCCTTTTCCAAAGCGCCAGTCTTATATTCGTAGACGCCAACCTTTCTACACCGGCATTACGAGCCGTCTTTCAATTGGCTCGACGGGCAAAATTACCCATCTTCGCAGATGCAACTTCAGTATCTCTCGCCCCGAAACTACTCCCATTTTTACCTCGCCTTACCTTCCTCACCGCTAACCGGTTAGAAGCCACTGCGCTTCTACAGGGTGCTATTGAGGTTAACGATCGTTTCTCAGCCCTTGAGGCCGCACGGACATTCATTCGTATGGGAGTACAAATTGCCATCATCGCCTTGGCCGAGTTTGGGGTATGCTATGCCACCTCTGAAACCAGTGGGCACGTGCCGGCCATCCGTACACGTGTCATTGACCCAACCGGTGCCGGTGATGCCATGACCGCAGCCATCATCTTCGGACTGACCAACGGGATGGATATTGATGAAGCTGTCCGTTTGGGGGTTTCTGCCGCCAGTTTAACCCTCAGTCACCCGGGATCAGTTTCCCCTCAACTTTCGCTTGAAAGTCTCTATGAAAGGTTAATCATCTAATTATGAAAAATTATCTCCGTATCCATCCTGAGATCCGCCACGCCCTCGAGTATGGACAACCTGTTGTAGCATTAGAGTCCGCCGTTATCACTCACGGGCTCCCCTATCCCGAAAACGTTCAACTTGCTGAGGAACTAGAGCAAACCATTCGCAAAGAAGGGGCCATCCCAGCGACCATTGCCCTTTTGGATGGGTTCATTCAGGTTGGCTTAAGCGCCGAAGAACGGGAGCGCTTAGCCACCGCCACCCCAAAACGCAAGATCAGTATTCGCGATATCGGCATTGCCCTGACGCGCAAAGAAGCCGGCGGAACCACAGTTGCCGCGACCCTCCATATCGCCCACCAGAGTGGCATCAAAGTCTTTGCCACCGGTGGCATCGGTGGTGTCCACCGTGAAGCCCCGTTTGACGTATCAGCCGATCTCCCCACCCTCGCCAAAACACCCCTGGTTGTTGTTTCGGCAGGGGCAAAGGCGATTTTAGATCTGCCAGCCACTCTTGAAGTATTAGAAACCATGGGGGTGCCGATCATCGGCTATCAAACAGATGAGTTCCCGGCTTTCTATTCCCGTGAAAGCGGTTTACCCGTCAACGTGCGCGTGGAAGATCCAAAGGACATTGCCGCAATCGCTAAAGCGCAGTGGGAGTGTCAGTTGAACAACGCCATTCTTGTGGTCAATCCACCCCCACACGAAACCGCCCTTCCTCGAGCGGCTATTGAAGCAATCATCCAACGGGCCGTCCACGAGGCTTTAGACCGAGGCATCCGCGGTGCTGAAGTCACCCCCTTCTTGCTGGCACGGGTCAGTGAACTCAGCGGGGGCGAGAGCCTGAAAGCCAATTTGGCCCTGCTTAAAAATAATGCCCAATTGGCCGCCCAGATTGCACATTCTCTTTACACACCGCGCCCCCTCTATAGTGCCTAGATCAAAATACAACTAATCCACTAACCTAAGGGCTAACAAACGTAGCCGTTGGCCAGCGGGTATCGGTCGGGCGTGGTGTTAAAGTCGGTCGGGGTGTGGAGGTTGGGGGAAGCGTCCGCGTTGCCGTCGGTGTCAGCGAAGGCCGTGGTGTTGGTGTAACGGTCGGAGTCGGCGAAGGTAATGGAGTTCGGGTTGAGGTCGGAGTGAGTGTTATCGTTGGTGTAACACTCACCGTTGGTGTGGGAGAACGAGTTGGCGTCGAGGTGGGTGGGTTTCCAATCACTGTAAAGCGACCCGAAGTCTTCCATTGCGAACCCACAAAAATCTGGACCTCATAATCACCAGCCTGCCAATCCTCCGGCTGCGGTGAGCAATCGGTGTAGCCGAACCCCCCGGTTCCACCATCCCAGGGTTTCGTCTCATAGCAGATTCGCTGCCCATCACTAAGACGATACCAAATAGCCGTCCACTGTGAACCCGGCACCATTTGATCATACGAAAATGTGCCATAGAGCGTTTTAATGGGTTGTTGAAACTCCACCCGAGGATTGACTGGTTGAAAAGCATCATCTACCGCACGGGCAAACTGCAATGGACTGAACACCGCGCCCGGATTCGGCGTAATGGTGTTCTGGATTTGAGTTGCAATATCTTCGGGTAAGAAGGGTGTAGGCGTAATCGAAGGAGTATCCGTAATTGTAGGGGTTAAGGTGATGGTTGGGGTCAAGGTAATCGTAGGAGTCAACGTAATCGTTGGGGTAAGCGTAACCGTTGGCGAGGGAGGAAATACGCGATAAAGGGCGGGCTCCGCGTATCGGTTGGTCAAGAAAGCCATGCCCCCTAAAGCCAAAGCCAGAAAGATGAGTCGCCACCCTAGCGCCACCCGCGCACGGCGAATGCGGAAATAGGTCAAACGACGTGCGCCTTTGATCGTGCGCACCCCTAGCCAGAAACTTAAGATCAGACCCAACACCAACAGGAAAAGGACGGTTTGAACAGCAGAACGAATATCAAGGGACATAGGCATATCAAGGGACATAGGCGAATGATCTCCTAAAATGGCTTTTCGATTATAGCATGGGTTGAAAAGCATTCTTAAACCCCTAGCAGAACCGATAAACTTAATCTCAAGTTTATTGTGAGGTTTGCCAGGAAACCGTTAAAATTGAAACGATGGCACTGACTCCAGGCACGCTACTCAACCGACGCTACCGGATAACCTCAATCTTAGCCCAAGGGGGAATGGGGGCCATCTATCACGCTGTTGACGAAAACTTAGGAATTCAAGTAGCCGTTAAGGAAAATCTGTTCTTGGCTGAAGAATATGCGCGCCAATTCCAGCGCGAAGCCAATATTCTTGCCAGCTTGCGTCACCCTAATCTCCCTCGGGTTATAGACTATTTTTCTATACCCAACCAGGGTCAATACCTGGTTATGGACTACATTGAGGGTGAAGATTTACGCCAACGCATTGAACGTTTGGGCACGTTGAATGAAAACGAAGTCGTCCTGATCGGCATCGCCATTTGCAACGCTTTAGAATACCTCCACTCACGCAAGCCCCCCATCATCCACCGCGACATCAAGCCCGGAAATATAAAGATCACCCCCGAAGGGAAAGTGGTATTGGTTGATTTTGGCCTGGCCAAACTCATGTTGGAAGATCAGCGCACAACCGCGGGTGCTCGTGCCATGACGCCAGGCTACTCACCTCCTGAACAATATGGGGTTGCTCCCACCGATGCTCGAACTGATATTTACTCCCTCGGGGCAACTTTATATGCGGCTCTGACAGGTGTTATCCCCGAAGATGGCTTGGCCCGCCTCACTAGCCACGCTGAGCTAACCCCAATTCGACAATTAGCACCCAAAGTGTCACGCCGCTTAGCCAACACGATAGAAAAAGCGCTGGCTATAGAACCTGAAAGTCGCTTTCAAACCGCAACAGAATTCAAACGGGCCCTGATGGATGCCAGCAACTTACCCCCTCTCTTGGACGAATTGACCGTTGTTCCCCCGCCTCAGGTTGTGCCTGTTCTTCCCGTTGCGAGCCCTGCTCAGCAAGGGGAGAAGATCCTTACCCAACCCATCCCCACCTCAAGTCCTATTTACCACTCAACACCACGGCCCGTTCTTCGAAAAAATCGTCGTCGTATCTGGCGCGTGCTTGGGACAATCGGAATGGTTATCCTAATCACCCTTTTATTTTTCTTGGTCCCAGCGATTCCACAATGGGTACGAGGCCAAATTCTAGTGCTTCCGAACGGGTTAACCTTCCTCACGCCGCCCGCGCCAACTTACCCCCAGCCCACTCAACCACTTGAACCATCACAGACCAGTGTCTTCTCCGTTGCTCAAGATATCCCCACCACAACCACCACCCCTCCCTTCTTTACCCCTTCGCCTGAGGGTATCACGCCTTCTCCCACTTCATTTTGGGTCACCGAAACCCCAACTTCATCCCCGACTCCTTTCGGTGGGAGCGGCGAGATTGCTTTTGCATCAAACCGCACCGGTATCATGCAAATTTGGCTAATGAATGCCGATGGCACCAATCAGCGACCCATCACCAGTTTACCCGATGGCGCTTGCCAACCCGCATGGTCACCAGACGGTCAACGCTTAGCATTTATCTCACCCTGTCGCGAAAAACGCAACCTCTATGAGGGTACCAAAATTTATATCTTGGATCTTGCTGACGGTGGAACACCCGAACCACTTCCCTTGCCCCCCAGCCCAGCCGCCGATTTTGATCCCGCCTGGTCCCCTGATGGTCGTAGAATTGCATTCACTTCTTTACGAGGGGGTCAGCCGGATATTTACGTCTATAATCTTGAAAATGGCATCTTGCTCCGCCTCACTGATACACGCTATGTGGAGAAACAACCCGCCTGGTCCCCTACTGGCACTCAGATTGCCTTCGTCCGCGAAGCACCTTATGGTCAAATCTGGCTTATGTCGGATACTGGTCAATACCCCCAGCGGTTTACTATGAGTGGTGAATTCAATAATCTGTGGCCTGCGTGGAGTCTGGATGGAAGTGTGATTTTTTACAGCCAGATGAAACCCTCATCTAATGTGCCCTGGCTGATGAGCCTGCGCTATGAGGACCGCAATACTCCCAACGAAGTACGCATTCCCCCTAAAAATGAACCTGATGTCGGTCCGGTCTCAAAGGTTAGTTTGTCCCCCGATGGGATGTGGTTAGCGTTTGAATCCTGGCCCGATGGCACCAATCACGATATCTATCTCATGACCATCAATGGTGGCAACCGCATTCGTCTAACCACCGACAAGGACTTCGACTTTGGGGCTGCCTGGCGTCCTCCTCTTCGTCAACCATATCCTTAAAACAACCCGATATTAAAGCAGGTAAGGCGCATAGCGTTCAGCAAATAGAGCCGGTACCCCTCCGGTATGCCAGAACAAAATACGATCCTTCGATTTAAAAAAACCACGTCGGATTAGATCAATCAAACCCGCGGCAGCGCGACCGGTATAGACAGGATCCAATAAAAGGCCTTCGTAGCGCGCAAAAAGATGAATAGCCTCGATTTCTCTTTCTCCCAGCACACCATACCCCGCACCGATATAATCATCGTTGACGTCAATCTCATCAGCAGAAAAGTGTATCGCTTTACCCAAGCGCTCCGCAGCCTGGGTTGCCAGTTCGGCCACCCGCGCCTTGACCCAATCCGCCGGATGATCAACACTAATCCCCAATATGCGTCCATGCCATCCACTCAATCGTGCTCCCAACACTAAACCGGCCTGGGTCCCCGCTGAAGACGAAGCCAATACCATCCAATCAGCCTCTCCTCCCTGCTCGATAAACTCTTTGAACGCATAGGTATAAGCTACCGCACCGGTTGCGGTTGAAGCCCCTAGAGGAATGAGAAAAGGCCGCTTTCCCTCTGACCAGGCTTTATGGAAGACCTCTTGCAAAACCTCTTCATAGTCTTCACGCTTAGTCCACACAACCTCAGCCCCGAAAAGGCGGTCCAGCAAATAATTTCCACTGGGAGTCTGAGGCACATCCCCGAAAAGCACCAAGGTGCACTTCAGGCCAAACCGAGCTGCCAGCGCTGCGGTTTGTCGACAATGATTCGATTGCACCGCGCCCACCGTAATTAGCGTTTGAGCGCCATGGGCTTGCGCTTCCGCCATTACAAATTCCAATTTTCGAGTCTTGTTACCACCCAGCGCCAACCCGGTCTGATCATCTCGCTTAACCCAGAGTTGTGGACCACCTAGAACGGCACTAAGCCGAGGTAATGGCTCGATAGGCGTCGGTAAATGGGCAATACGAATTCGAGGGATCATACTGTCACCTCTCGGCGAAGTCTGGCTTGGCTATGCCGTCGCATCCATGCCAATAGACGAGGAATAACCCGCGTGTACAAAGTATACCAATTTTTGCGCACCGGCAGATCCCAGGCTCCAATCCAACGCACCACCTGTCCCCCCAATCCTTGCTTGAAGCGAAACACACCCCACATTGGGTCGTCTTCTCGGAACTCATCCGGTGCCCCCCATAAATCATAAACCTGGCATCCACGCAAGCGGGCCAGCCGCATGGCCTCCCATTGCAGAAGATAATTGGGCATCTTTTCGCGATGCAACTGACGCGACATACCATAAAAATACCAGGCACGCCCGGCAAACACAAACATCACTAAACCTGCTACCGGCGTCCCCTCAACCTCTGCAATCAGAGGCTCAGCCATACCCGCGCGCAAGAAAGTTCCCCACACATGATGATAGTAAGATTCTGGGCGAATAACAAAGCCATCACGCACCGAGGTCTCCGCATACATGCGATAAAGAAGTGGAAAATCCTCAGAAGCTGCCCGCCGTACGGTAACCCCCTTACGCTGAGCCAGGCGTATGTTATAGCGGGTTTTCTGTTTCATACGGCCTAACCAAACCTCTTCATCACCTTCGAGGGACAAGATAAATGTGTTTCGAAATTGCACCTGTTCAGGAGATAAAAACCAGCCTCTGATGTGTAAGTCCTGCATCACATCACCCGCAATAGGATTTCCCCGCGCCTCGGGCTCCTCCGGTAAACCCCAACCCAACTCCACATCGGGATCTATCTTTAAAAAAATTGCCCCTTCTGCTTGCGCCAAGCGTTTCAAATCATCCAGGACATGCCGTCTTAAGTCAGTATCCCCCCAATCCATGACAGGCCCGCGTGGTATATACATAACGCTGAATGATGTCGGCTTATTTCTAATACTCAATGAACGGCGTAAGATCAACGCCATTGCGCGTATCTGCCCATTGCCTTCACGCCATACCAGCGGGTAGGGCTGCCACCCATAGGCTGACTTTACCTCTCCCCATTCCCAAGTTTGCAAGATATTTGCCTTTGGAAGCTGCATCAGCTCACGATTCCATTCTTCACCTCGCTGAATGCGCTCAACAATCATCATGCTGGTTCCTCACGGTGACGTAATCGCCTCACCCAGTGATAAATGCGATACAGGTTTGGCAGGAAAATCCGATCCCATGCCCCTACAGATCTTCGAATGACCCCTCCAAACCCGCGCTTAAAGCGGTAAACACCCCACAAACCTGTATTACGCTGAGCGAACTCGGCCTCTAGAATCGCTTCATCAACATCGGGAATTCCCCATAAATCATAAACACGACAGCCCCGCCGCGCTGCCCAACGCATCGCTTCCCATTGTAATAAATACGTAGGCATTCGTTGCCGCTCTTGATCACTTGATGCCCCGTAGAAGTACCAGGCCCGGTCTCCCCATGCAAATGCCATTAACCCCGCCAATGGCTGGCCATCGTACTCTGCCATGAGAAGCACGCAATGCCCCTCGGGCGCGAACCAGTGATAAACCCGTTCGTAATACTCAGGCGCATGGATACCAAACCCATCGCGTTGAGCAGTGACTTGCATCAGTTCATAAAAAACCCCCAGGTCCTGGGATTCACGGACGACAACCCCTTTTTTCTGGGCAAGGCGGATGTTATAGCGCGTCTTTTGCTTCATGCGCTCTAGCCAAGCCTCTTCATCCCCCTCTAAACTGATCTCAATGGTACGGCGAGGTTGGATGGTTTCTGAGGGTCTAAAACCGGGCAGTTCAACCTCAGGATCAAATGCCATCGGCTCCCAAGCATCTGGCTCCACTTTCAAGAAAATAGCCCGTGAACGGCGGCAAAACCTCTCAACCTCCGGCCACAGCGCCCGCCAATCCTCTCCCACTGGTCCTTTGGGAACATAGGCAATGTTAAATCCCAGGGGTAGCTGCCGCAACAGTACCTGCGCACCTGCTTTTCCAGCAACCACCCAGGCCACCTTCCAGCCGAATTCGGCTTTGAAATTTCCCCACATTGAGGTTTGCAAAAGGTGGGCTTCAGGGTGATGTTGAAGAAACCCATCCCATTCAGCGCGGTTCAACCAAGCCATCAGACCACCGAGGTCAGTTCTGGTGGAGGAGTGCTACGAATTGCAGAGCCAGGAATAACATCATCTAACAAGGCGACAATCCGCTCGCGTTCCCCCTCCCGAGCCAATTTTATTAACTCGGTTACTACCCGGTAAAGTGCTTCCCCCTCTAAAACTTCCTGATGTTCAACTCGGAAGATATCCGGATGATCCGTTACCCGCAAAGAGACCCCCTCATCCCATAAATCTTCGCTCAGTTTTTCCCCTGGCCGGATCCCGGTAAAAACGATCTCGATATCCCGCCCCGGCTCCAAACCCGAAAGGCGAATGAGGTCTTCGGCCAGGTCAAGAATCCTTATCTGCTGCCCCATATTGAGCAAATACGTATCTCCACCCCGCCCCATGCCAGCCACCTGCAAAACCAGATGGGCAGCTTCGGGAATGGTCATAAAATAGCGTTTCATATCTGGATGGGTAATTGTTATCGGTCCTCCCTGCGCAATCTGGCGCTTGAAGATCGGAACGACACTGCCACGGCTACCCAAAACATTTCCAAACCGTACCACCGAATAACGCCCACCCGAACGTTGCGCAGCGTTTAAGACAATCATTTCAGCCAGACGCTTTGTAGCACCATAGACATTAACTGGGCGAATAGCTTTGTCTGTAGAGATAAATACAAACCGTTCCACGAGGTAGGTCAATGAAACCTCAACCAGATTTAGCGTTCCCAAAACATTGTTGGTTATCGCTTCTTCAACATTGAGCTCCATGAGTGGTACATGTTTATGTGCCGCAGTGTGAAACACGACTTCAGGACGAAAATCGTTAAAGACAACCTCTAACCGAGGCCGATCCCGAACATCCGCGATGATCGGTTGCAGATTGAGGGTAGGAAAACTTTCACGCAATTCGAGCAGAGTTTCAAAAATACTATTTTCTCCATGCCCAAGCAGGATCAACAATTTCGGCCCCCAACGGGCAATTTGCCGACACAATTCGCGTCCGATGGAGCCACCAGCTCCCGTCACCAGGACCACACGGCCGCTCAGCGCCTCTCCCACAATCCCTTCATTCACCTGCAGAGGCTCGCGGCGCAGTAAATCGCTAATGTCCACCTCGCGCAGGCGACTCACACTTACCTTACCGCCTAAAAGTTCATAGATCCCCGGCATCGTGCGGAAAGGTACACCTTTTAGCCGCGCGATATCGGCAATTACCCGCACAACACGCCCGGGTGCACTGGGAATGGCAATGACAACCTCATCTACGTTTTGTCGTTCCAATACCTGAGGTAAATCGCTTAAAGTACCAATAACAGGTACACCATGAATTTGCTGTTTTTGTTTGGCCGGATTATCATCCAGAAAACCAATGGGTTGCAGATTGAGTTGGGGATTTTTTTGCATTTCACGGACGACCAATGCCCCTGCATCGCCTGCGCCCACAATTAGCACACGTCGCGGTTGAGTAACCAAGATTGCTGCCGGTCCATGGCTCTCGGCCATCAACCGAAATGAGAAACGCAGGCCCCCCACAAGAATCAATGACAATAACCAATCAATAACCAAAACAGATCGGGGTAGCCCAACAAAAGCACCTAAAGAGAGTGCAACGACCATACCCCCGGCCAACAAAACGGAGGCTGCTGTAACAGCAGCCACAATAAGTTTCAATTCCTCAACACTGGCATAGATCCATATCCGCTGATATAGACCAAAGAGGTAATAAACCACGGGCTTGATGATAAAGGCTAGCCCGATCATCCACAACGCCGAGGGCATGTAATCAAAAAACTGAGGCCCAAGTTCTAGTCGCAAGGCATAGGAACCCAGTACCGAAATAACAACGAGAATCAAATCCCCCACCAAAACATAGCGATTACTCAGAGAGGGTTTATTTTTCACAACTTAGCGTCCTTTCAATCCGATTACCGTGCCAACAGTGCGGATTAAAATAAGCAGATCCAGGGTCAGACTGCGATGCTTGATGTAGTATAAATCATATTCAAGTTTTATGGCATTTGACCGCACGTCCTCGGCATAACCAAAGTTAACCTGCGCCCATCCGGTAATACCGGGTTTTACAAACAATCGGGCACGATAAAACGGAAGCGCTTTTTGATATTCTTGGACAATCTCCGGCCGTTCAGATCGTGGGCCCACTAAACTCATTTCACCACGCAACACATTTATAAACTGGGGCAATTCATCCAAGTGGCTGCGGCGCAGGAATCGCCCCACTTTGGTGGTGCGTTGATCGTTCTCGGCTGTGGTACGCGGAATGCCATCTTTTTCAGCATCTTGGACCATCGTCCGAAACTTTATAATCTTATAAGGGCGTCCATTCTTACCCAAACGGGTTTGGGTATAAAAGATGGGACGCCCCGACTCCAGATAAATGGCCAGCGCAATAAGAGGAAACAGCATTAACATGAGCAAAGTTCCGATAAGGCCGCCAAGGATATCTAGTAATCGTTTAGAGAGTTCAAAAAAGCCCCCCATGTGAGCTTGGTCAACAAATGAACGCAGCACCCAATCCGACTGAAGCAAAAAGATAGGAACACGACCTAAAAGCTCCTCGTATAAGGTGGGCATGGTGGTCACTTCGATCCCCTGCTCTTCGGCTTCCAAAAGGGTGGCAAATAATTGGGGATTCATCTCACCCGAGATCGCAATCACCAAGTCGGTTACCTGATGCTCACGAATCAGGCGAAAGAGATCATTTCCACTCCCCAAAACGCGGAATCCTGCGATCTCTGTACCGATTTTTTCCGGATCGTCATCCACCAGTCCCACCAGATAGAACGGAGGGGGCCACATATCCCGAATGATCTGCGCCAGGTGAGATCCTGCTCTCCCTGCACCAATGATGAGCACCCGTCGCATAAATAGCGGAAGGGTAAACAATTTGATATAAATAAACCGCCAGAGCAAAGTCAGCACATAGGCTGAGGCAAAGAATGCCGCTACGCCACGGCGGGGAAGAGAATTGGGCTCTGAGAAGAAAAAGACGATCAAATAGAAAGCAAAGCCAGCAATAGCGGCAACCGTTACTTCACGATAGGCTTCAGATCGAATATTCACCCGACTAGGGTTATAAGATTCAACCAACATCAGCAACCACACAACCGGTAGCAGATAGAACCAAAACGGAACGCGATAACGTAAAAAGTCGGTCGAAAAAGATAGGAACTCCCCCCCTGAAGCCCAGAAATATAATGCAAAGACTAAAGATCCCACGGCAATGAGCAGATCACCAATAAAAAGCGTTGAGCGCCGTTCTGAGGGGCGTAGACGCCATTTGGGTTGTATTGAAACTAAATCAGGCTCTGTGCTCATTGTTCAGGGTTCCCTTTTTCCTAACCAAGTTATCAGACTCCATAAAAACCCTGCCCCCCAGGCCCAATGCATTGTGGTAATGGCCAATGGAACTCCGATTAGCAAACGGGCATCCTTGTTCTTCCAGACCGCAGGAATCGCCCCTATAAACAACATTACCAGGTAAATCATTAAGATTCTTAGCAAAAGATAGAGAGACCAAGACCAGAAAAAGCTCATTATCAATAATCCAGTTATACCCAGCACAAACACTGGAGGCAGAGCCTGGCGCCAACGCAGCGTTTTAGGATAACGCCGCAGCATACGGAACTTCCAATACCCATAGCGCCAGTATTGACGGGCCAGCGCTCTCAGCGTTGGACGCGCGATATACTCTGAGCGGATCGCTGGATCGAGATAAACTCGTTTCCCTTCTTTACGTAGCCGGGCATTAAACTCGTAATCCTCATTGGTTAGGAGTGTTTCGTCAAACCCTCCTACCTGATCGAACAACTCGCGCCGGAACGCGCCAAAAGGCACAGTATCTACGAGGCCCGGGGTTTTGCCATGACGATAGCGCGCGTCCCCAACCCCTAAGGGATGAGCGGCAGCAATGGCGATGGCACGCGCAATCCAATGCGGCCGTGAAGGCCGAATAAGCCAGATGCCCCCCACATTATCACCCAGCCCTGCCTCTAGGTCGTTCACACAGCGGTCTATGTAGTCCGCGGCGGGGATTGAGTGCGCGTCTAACCGCACAATGTAATCCCCTTGAGCCACAGTTAAACCGACATTCAAAGCAGCGGGAATGATTCGCCTAGGATTATCCACAATCTTGAGCCGCAACTGCGGGTGATTTTGGACAAATTGGTGAATTACCTCCCGCGTGCGGTCGGTAGACATACCATCAGCAATAATTACTTCCAAAAATTCCAGAGGATATGTTTGGCAAGTTAGCGCTTCTAAAAGATTTCCAATATGCGCTTCTTCGTTATAGCAAGGGACAATCACCGACACGGACTTCATTCAACCCGCGCCTCTATCTCTTATCTGAGAGATAGAACTTGCACGTTCTCGCGTTCAACCGTGACCTCATGCCCCGCCTTCTGGAAGTAAGGCAATGGCTTCAATTTCAACCGCCGCACCTCGGGGCAAAGCAGCGGCTTGAATCGCCGACCGTGCGGGGGGGGTTTGGGAAAAAAATTCGTTATATACCTGATTCATGGTAGAAAATTCACCCATATCGCGCAGAAAAACCGTGGTCTTGACCACCGCATCCAGGCCACACCCGGCGGCTTCTAAAATTGCTTTGAGATTGGACAACGCCTGGCGTGTTTCTGCCGCCACCCCCCCGGTGACCAAATCTCCGGTGGCCGGATCAAGACCCAACTGACCCGAAACAAACAAAAACGGCCCCGCCTTAACGGCCACAGAATAAGGACCTATTGCCTTGGGTGCATTGCTGGCAATAACTGGTTGTTTACTCCAATAACTCATACTTCACCTCATCAGTCGCGAAGTGCCTGCATAATTCTACGCCACCAGGGGCAATTGGTAAAGGTTACGCATAAGTCATCATACATCTAGTAACCAGGCTAATAGTGCAATTCCTCCTGCCGCCCTGTAATCCGGCGCCGAAAGACCCAATAGCTCCACCCCTGATAAACCAATACAAATGGCACCAATAGAAGGGCAACCATGGTCATAATGCGCAAGGTGGTGACTCCCGAGGCGCTGTTATAAATCGTGAGGCTGAAATTGGGATCCAGACTGGAAACAAGCACCCGCGGGTACAAGGTTATAAAAATCGTACTGACCGCGAGGATAATAGTTATTGTGGTCATGGCAAATCCCCAACCGTCTTGCTTCTGATAAATAAACCATCCCGCTACCATTAACGACAAAACAGCACCAATAGGCACCAGGCCGGGGTTGACACCCAATCGCTGATAAATGTCCGTAAAGGCATAAGTCGCTATAGCAAAACTCACCACAACTACTACAGTCGGCCACCACATCCTTCGTGCCGCTTGGCGTGCACGGTTAAGTATGGGCTCACCTGCTTTAAGGGCCAGAAACAAAGCCCCGTGTAAGGTAAACCCTAAAAGCGAGACCACCCCACCTAACAAAGCATACGGATTAAGCAAATCGGCAAACTCGCCCACAAAATACTTCATTGCATTGATCGGAACACCACGCACAAAATTAGCCAATGCTATCCCCCACAGCAGTGCCGGTAAAAAACTGCCTATACAAATGGCCCAATCCCAAAAGCGCCGCCAGAGGGGATTTTCATCCTTACTTCGAAACTCCAAACCCACACCACGAACAATCAACCCTAATAAGAGCAAAAAGAGGGCCAGATAAAATCCGCTAAAAAACGTAGCATACCAAAGAGGAAAAGCCGCGAACATCGCTCCCCCGGCGGTAATCAGCCAAACCTCATTTCCATCCCAATGTGGCCCAATTGCATTAATGATCATCCGTCGTTCGGTGTCATTCTTACCCAGGAAAGGCAAAAGAATTCCAACCCCAAGGTCAAAGCCGTCCAACACAAAGTAGCCGATAAATAAAATTGCGATGAGGACAAACCATAGCGTATTTAGGTCCATGCGCCACCTCCTTTCACCTTACTCCCAATAAACCTGTTCTTCAAGTGGATGACCAGCTGCCTTAGGCTCCGGACCTGCTTTGGCATACTTGGCAAGCAGGTAAATATCGGCCAGCATCAGTAAACCGTAAACCAGAGTAAAACCGATTAGTGTCGTCAGCACCATACTACCACTCAGATTGGGGGATACTGCATCCACTGTACGCATCTTTCCGTAAACAACCCAGGGTTGACGGCCCATCTCAGTCAGCAACCAACCGCTGATATTCGCCAAATATGGAAGGAACAAAGCCAAAGGATAAACATTCAAGAGTTTGAATCTAGATTGCATTATCTCCCGGCGCATGACTCGCCAAAGCGCGTAAGCCGCCAGAAAGAACATCAGGAATCCGCTTCCCACCATAAGTCGAAACGACCAATAGGTCACCGTGATATCCGGCACATAGTACCCCGGGCCAAAACGGGCTTGGTATTCTTTCTGAAGATCAATCACCCCTTTCACTTCGCCATCAAGGCGATTGTAAGCCAACAGACTGAGTACACGTGGTATCCGTATAGAAATAATCTCCCGCATGTTGGATTGATCCACCAGGCTCAAGAGCGAGAATGAAGCCGGGTTCTCGGTTCGAAGCAAGGCCTCCGCCGCTGCTATCTTCATGGGTTGAAACTCAACCATCCGCTGGGCTTGGGTATGCCCAATAAGAATCACCATGAAAATGGAAATAATCCCGAACACTGTGGCGATCTGGAACGAATGTCTGAATACTTCGTCATGACGCTTACGTAGCAAATGATAAGCGCTAATCCCAAGCACAAAAAATGCCGCCGTAGTAAAACCGGAGAACACAGTATGGGGGAATTGCCCCCACACATAGCGGTTGGTCAACAATGCGGCAAAATCCTTCAAAATCAACCGGTTACTTTGTTCTGCATAGCCTACCGGCGCCTGCATAAAAGAATTGGCCACCAAGATCCAAAAAGCCGAGAGATTCGATGCCAAAGCGACTAACCACATGGACAGAGCATGCATACTCTTTGAAAGGCGATCCCAACCAAAAATCCACACGCCTAAAAAGGTGGACTCAATAAAGAAAGCCAATAGCGCCTCAATGGCTAATGGCGCCCCAAATACATCACCAACGTAGCGGGCATATTCGGACCAGTTCATCCCGAATTGGAATTCCTGCACAATGCCGGTAACCACCCCCATTGCAAAATTGATGACAAATAACTTTCCCCAAAACTTCGTCATTCGCAAATAAAGGTCGTTTCCGGTACGCACATAAATAGTCTCCATAAGCGCAACTAAGACCGAAAGACCTAAGGTCAACGGAACAAAAAAGAAATGATAAACCGAAGTGATCGCAAACTGCCATTGTGAAAGTAAGAGGGCTTGATTGTCCATGCTGTCTCCCTTACCAAAAGAGAATCATCGTTATGATCCTCAATTTTCATCGAACGAACAACTGATTTTTCGCTTAAAACTAACCGCTAATGTTCACTAACGAGTATCACCCCTTGAAATTAATTCTACCGTCAATCTCGCTAAGCAAGCTTCAAGTTAATGGTTGACATAAGCGCAATCCTCAAGTATAAGGGCAGTTGCTATGCATAAAAATCGCATATTTCTTATAATCATTGAACTACTCCTTGGAATTGCGTTGGCCTGTAATCTTCCCCTCAGCGCCTTAGAATCCACACCTGGCATGCCTCAACACGGAGCCCCAGCTCAATCGGGGGCGTTTTCTGGTAATCCCATTCCTATGCCAACATCAACATCTACTCCCCAACCTTCCGAGCACCTCCGCAATGCGATGTCCTTAATGCTTCTAGGCGACTACGCACAGGCACGGGAAGAATTTCGCCAGGTCGCCCTAAATACCTCTGATGTAGAGATACAAGCCCGAGCCCTCTTAGGAATAGGCCAAAGTTACTATCAAGAAAACAACTTGACTGAGGCCATAGAGACGTTCCGTACTATCATTGAAGAACACCCACCCTCAACAGTTCTCCCTGAAGCCTACTTTTGGTTAGGACGCGTCTATGATGCCCAGGGTAACTATACTAATGCTGCTGAAGCCTACGCCCGCTTTTTGGAACACAAGCCCGGAATCATCGATGACCTCGCTCAAACCTTGCGCGGGGATGCCTTAATGAAGGCAGGGAACTATTCGGAAGCCATTCAAGCCTTTCAGGCGGCGATTCAGGCAACAACAGGGGATACCACAGCATTACAAATTAAAATCGGAGAAGCTTACGCCGCGGCTAACGATTATTCTAATGCCCTAACTCAATTCCTAGGCGTATATGAAGGTTCTACCAACGATTACATTAAAGCCCAAATGAATCTGCGCATTGGGCAAATTTATCTCCAGCTCGGGTATCCCGAACAGGCTTATGCACGGTTTCTTGATTCCGTTAATAACTTTCCCCGTTCTTATGATTCTTATTCAGGTTTAGTGGCATTAGTCAATGCAGGTCAGCCCGTAAGCGAGCTTCAGCGTGGACTGGTGGATTACTACGCTGGACAATACGGTTACGCCGTTGAGGCCTTCACGCGCTATATAAACAGTACTCCTGACCATGACGGTAGGGCTCATTATTATCGTGCCCTCTCTTGGCGCGCACTGGGGAAGATCCCAGAAGCCGTGCAAGAACTCCAAAATCTAATCCAGACCCATCCCAACGATCCGCTTTGGCCTAATGCCTGGCGCGAACTTGCCTATACGCAGTGGGCTTACCTGGAGAACTACGAAGCCGCTGCGAATACCCTAAAAGCCTACCTTCAGCAAGTCCCCACAGCTGCCGATGCTATCGAGATCCGCTTTGAAACAGCCCGCATCCTGGAGCGCGGAGGCTACCTCACCGAAGCAGCAACGCTATGGGAAAACCTGATTAGCGACTACCCCTCCTCAGACCTTAGTTACCGCGCGCTCTACTTGGCAGGAATTACTTACTATCGAGCCCAAAAGTATGCTCAGGCACTTACAGCGCTTCAGCGCTATTTAGTTTTAGGAGATGCACCTGCTGACCGGGCAGCCGCCTGGCTCTGGATTGGAAAATGTCATTTTGCAAACGGCAACCTAGAAGAAGCCCATAAGGCCTGGCAGGAAGCCGCGGCTGTAGATGCGCTTGAATATTACGGCATCCGCGCTCAACAACTTCTTAACGATGCCCCTCCTTTTACCGGACCCACCAATTACGACCTCGGCTATGACCTAGAACAAGAACGCCCCTCGGCCGAGGCTTGGTTGCGCGAGAAGTTCGGAATTGCCTCTGAAATTGATCTAAAGGATCTGGGCGAATTGGCTAATTCGCCTCAATTCCAACGGGCTGATCTTCTCTGGCGGCTCGGGTATTTCATTGAAGCCCGAAGTGAGTTTGAAGCGCTGCGGCAGTCGCTTGAAAATGATCCGGTCAATCTTTATCGTCTGATGAATCACACACTTGAACTAGGTGCTTATCGCACAGCTATTTTTGCAGCCCGGCGTTTATTAGATCTAGCGGGCCTAACCCCAGCCCAAACCCTGGAGGCCCCCTCTTTTTTCAATCATATTCGTTTTGGTCTCTACTACAAACCCTTGATCATGGAAGCTGCAACTCGGGAGAACCTACACCCCCTCTTGCTGTTCAGCCTTATTCGTCAAGAGTCGTTCTTCGAGAGTTTTATCCAATCCTCAGCCGGTGCCTACGGACTGATGCAACTGATGCCCGCCACCGCGGCTGATCTTGCCAACCGCTATGGTTGGCCACCGGATTTTCAGGAACAAGATTTACTCAACCCGGGAGTCAATATCCGCCTAGGGGCACGCTATCTGGCTTTGCAGCGTGATTATTTCAATGGCAACTGGTACGCCGCTTTAGCCGCCTATAATGCCGGCCCCGGCAACGCCAAAATTTGGCTTGATCTGGCTGGGGGTGATCCCGATCTCTTCCTCGAAATCATTCGTTTCCCCGAAACGCAAAATTACATCCGTCAAGTTGCCGAGTTCCTCGAACTTTACACTCGGATCTATGAGCGCAAACCGTGAAAAACAAGGCGAAGGCTTACTTAAGCCTTCGCCCAACCTTATTTTGCCCTTAATTAGCGCATTCCATTCAAAGCACTAAACGGTATGGGTGCTCCAAAAAGTCAGCCAAGAGTTGCATAAAGCGCGCGGCTTCTGCGCCATCAGTTACGCGATGATCGGCTGAGAGCGTTGCCTTCATGCGCAGGCCAATTCCTAACGCGCCATTTTGCACCACGGGCACCTCTCGCACTGCCCCTACGGCTAAGATGGCTGCCTCAGGTGGATTAATGATCGCCACAAAGTGTTCCACCCCAAACATGCCCAAATTGCTGATCGAAAACGTAGAACCTTCGATATCTTCGGGACGCACCTTGCCCTGGCGCGCCCGGGCACTCAGGTCTTTCATCTCCTGAGAGATAAGACGCAACGGTTTCAAGTCCGCATCCCGGCAAACGACTGTCATCAGCCCACTTTCCAGTGCCACCGCTACTCCGACATTTACATGCCCATAGCGGACAATCTCGTTGCCCACCAGAGCGGCGTTGAGAGCCGGGAACTGGCGTAAGGTGAGTGCTACAGCCTTAATGACAAAATCATTCACCGAGAGTCTCTGCTCCTCCAGTAACTCGGCATTGAGCGCCTTGCGGAGTTCCATCAATGCCCCCATATCATACTCGCGGGTAATATAGAAATGGGGCACCTGCTGTTTGGCTTCCACCATACGGCGGGCGATAATGCTGCGCAGGCGATCCACAGGAATACGCTGGTCTTCTGGCACCTCCCCCACTGGTTTCCAAGCCGACGCAACTGATGTTGGCGGAACCACCTCACTGGGCTTAGCACTGACCGCTGGTGGTGTCACAACTTCAGGTTGTGCCGCCAATGCGGCTTCGATATCACGGCGCACAATCCGTCCACCCGGCCCGCTACCGCGGATCTGACGCAGGTCTAACTGATGTTCCCGTGCCATTCGTCGCGCCAATGGCGAGGCTTTAATTCGCCCTTCTGCAATGGGAACACCCGATTCGGAAACTGGCACAGGTGTCAGTTCGGCAGTCTCAGAAGATACCGCCGGCGTAGGGGTTTTCTCTTCAGCCTGTTCGCCCTTTTTCTCCCCTGGGAGAACATCCTCGATGCTCTCATCTGGCGCACCGATGATCGCAATCGGTGTGCCCACCGGTACCACAGCGCCAGCTTCCACCAATAAACGCCGTACTACGCCGCTGTGAGTAGATTCAACTTCAACCGTAGCTTTGTCCGTTTCTATTTCGGCGAGGATCTCACCTTTGGTGACGGCTTCACCTTCGCCTTTTAACCAACGTACCAGCGTGCCTTCGGCCATATCGAAGCCCAGCTTGGGCATAGTAATAACTTCTGCCATTAGAGCACCTCCTTTACCGCCTGGATCACATCCTTAACCTGAGGCAGGGCCATCTGCTCTAAGGTTCGGTTATAAGGCAAAGGCACTTCAACTTGGGCAACACGTTTGACCGGTGCATCCAAATAATCAAACGCCTCTTCGTAGATCCGTGATGCGACTTCCGCCCCTACACCGTAAGATCTCCAACCTTCTTCGACGACAACTGCGCGGTTGGTCTTTTTAACCGACTCTAAAACAGGCCCCACATCAAGAGGGCGCAAGGTGCGCAAATCTACGACTTCAATTTCGATCCCTTCACGCGCAAGTTCCTCGGCTGCCTTCAATGAGGTGTCCAGCATCTTGCTATAGGTCACAACCGTCACATCACGACCTTCGCGCTGCACTTTGGATTGTCCAATAGGAACGGTGTAGTCACCTTCAGGTACCTCGCCCCGCAATTGATAGAGGGTAGCATGCTCGATAAACAACACCGGATCATCACATCGAATCGCCGCCTTGAGCAACCCTTTCGCATCCGCCGGTGTGCCCGGTGCCACTACTTTCAACCCAGGAAAATGGGCAAAAATCGCATCGGGAGTTTGGGAATGAGTCGCTCCCAGCTGCCGCCCACCTCCACCTACGGTGCGGATGACTAGCGGCAAGACCATCTGCCCACCGAACATATAGTGCAGTTTTGCCGCCTGGTTGACAATATGATCCATAGCCACAAAGGCAAAGTTGATGGTCATGATTTCAGCCACCGGACGCAACCCCACCAGAGCCGCACCGATGGCCGCACCCACGATTGCGGCTTCCGAGATAGGGGTATCACGCACACGATCAGGCCCAAAATGGTCATAAAAACCACGGGTGACAGCGTAAGTTCCCCCCCAAACGCCCACCTCTTCACCCATGATAAAGACCTTGGGATCTCGTTCCATCTCTTCCCACAAGGCCTGGGAAATGGCTTCTCGCATTGTCAGTCTAGCCATAGTATCATCCCCTGATCAGCAAGTTTCTGAGACGTAAACATGTTTGTAAAGATCCTCGGGCGCTGGTTCTGGACTGGCCTCAGCAAAACGTACGGCCTCTTCCACCTCTTCTTCCGCCTCTTGAATAACCCGTTGTAATTCCTCTTCAGTAGCAATTCCCTGCTGTAGGAGGAAGTTATGATAAATTCCAATTGGGTCGTCCTGCTGCCACTTACGCACCTCATCTGAGGTACGGTAGCGCTCTGGGTCACCCATAGAATGCCCTCTAAACCGATATGTAAATGCCTCTAAGAATTGCGGCCCACTACCGGAGCGAATCTCTTCAATCATTTGAGCCGCCACCTCACGCACTTTCATGAGATCCATACCATCCACTTGGGCATACTTCATCTTGTAGCCCTCGGCTTTGAGCGCAATCTCGGGCACCGCAGAAGCGCGTTCCACTGCCGTGCCCATACCATACTTATTGTTCTCACACACCCACAACACAGGGAGGTTCCAGACCTTTGAAAGGTTGAGTGCCTCATGGAAAAAGCCGATATTGGTTGCCCCATCGCCAAACATGCAAATTGTCACTGCCTTTTGATTCTGGTAAACATCCCCTAGAGCCAATCCTGCGGCAATAGGTAAATGCGCACCCACAATCGCGTGACCGCCCCAAAAATTCTTGGAGACATCCGCCAAGTGCATGGAACCGCCCTTCCCCTTGGAGCAACCTGTAGCTTTTCCTAACAACTCCGCCATCACTTCTTTGGCCGAAACCCCGCAGTTAATGGCCACGCCATGATCACGGTAGGCTGTAATGACGCGATCCTCTGGACGCCGCGCCGAAATGATCCCCGTGCTTACGGCTTCCTGTCCAATGTAGAGATGCAAGAATCCACCGATCTTTCCTTGCTGGTAGAGTTCAGCAGCGCGTTCTTCCAAACGGCGAATGACTACCATTTGGTAATAAAGGTCTAAGTACTCTTGTTTTTCCATAACGTAAGCCCTCACTTTGGCATATTCAAACCCACGCAATTATATCAAAACCCGCCTCTCACGCGGGTTTTGAGTCATAACCTTATTGGGTTACACTGCTGGTCAACCCTAGTGGGAGAAAATTACCCCCCGGAATGGCTCGATGCTTTGTGCAAGGTTTCATTCAGATTGACGCCTCGCTGGCGCCAGAAGTTTACCCGACGCCAATACCATCCCAAAGCGATCACCCACAGTAAAATGAGACCAGCCCCGAACTGGCGAGAGATTTGCATTTCTCGCGGCAACCCCCATGCGCTTCCAATAACTCCAATCATAATTGCTAATGCCGCTATTCCAACGAGAAAAGCCCATATCCACCCCCTACTGTTTTGAATTTCCTTCGAGGAGGTGCCGGTTCCCTTACGTTGATACCACGCGTATCGGATCAAACCAATCAACGGCCCAATGCTTGCCATGGCAAAGGCATAAGGATAATAAAGCACAAGATGTATCCAACTACCACCTAAACTAATTGCCATTCCCAACAGCGCCAGAAGGGCCGCTCCAAACAGCCCCACCGCGGGTACTTGTTGCCCACGTTGCTGGTAGCCCCAACTGGACGATACCAGACCATCTTTTGCCCATGCTGCAATCCCCTGAGCAATCGCAAAAAAATAGGCCTGGACTAAATTAATAAGCCACACACTCCACGTAAGGACAATGCCAATGACCAACAGAAGGGAAGGATGGGTGATAACAAAATAAAACACGGCCCAAGGCAAGAAGAATTCGGGTTGAGTCGCTTGCCGAAGGTACAACCAACCGTGGGCCGCTAAAAGATTAGGGGGTAGACTCCTTTGTAAAAATAAAACGGTTACCCCAATCACCATTGCAATAAGCATCAGCTCCCCAATAAGCCATCCTAATAACGAAGAGGACTTCACACGGTTGAGACTCAGTCCTGAAAGAGGGACCACTATCCCTTGAAACAGCCAGACACTAAATCCCATTCCAAGTAGAAAAGATGACCAAGGGCTCCGAGTCAGAATCAACCCAAACGAAACCGCCAAATTGATCTGCCGATCAATGATTCCGCTCCCATATAACCCTTCATACGTTTGTGCAAACTTCCCGGTGGGAGTCACAAAAAGAGAAACCGTCCACGCTATACCCCAAACAACCACCAACACCATGCCCATCACCATTAAAACTTTCATGCCTCGCGGCGAGAACAATACCGTTAGGAAAGCCACAAGAATAACAATAACCCCCAACAGTATGGCTAATTGAGGTGCTTGGACGGCTTCAGAAAGAGAATCCAACCCGTATTGAGGTAACACTAGAGCCGCTGTTCGCAATAAACCTGGCAACCAACTCCGGAAGAAAGCAATGACAACCCCTCCCACAAAAAGAGCTGAAGAAGCCATGAGCACGAATGACCCAGCAAAGCCAAGAGGGGTATTGAAATGACGAATGGCCATTTGGTAATCATTACCCGCTGTACCAACCCAACAGGCAATAACATAATAGGCAAGTGTCCATAATGTAGCCCCTGCTAAAGCCCCGATCAGGAGCACTATCCAATCCGCTCTAGGCCACTGGCTTGGTATATATGTGGTGAACCACCAATCGGCTCGCATGACCCCAATCGCTCCAAGCGCCAATGTCCCTACGGCAATTCCGGTTGAAAATTGACCACCCTTATCAGAAAGGGAACTTTCCTGGTGATAAACACCGCGTTTAGACACCATATACGACCTCATCTCGGAGATAATAGTGGGGACCTTCGTCTCACCCAAGGACTCTGTGATTATTATATCCATCCCCTAAACACTGAGTTTTTACAATCACTTTACAAAAAAGCAAATTGGACGGACAAATGACATTAGCGCTTGAAGCAGTCCTTTGATCATTGGCACACGTGGAGATGGATAAACATTTCCGAAATTGGGGAGAAGCGGCGCAATAAGTGACCAACCCGCAATCCAAAAAAGCGTGTACCCACCGCAGTTGTATTCCAGTTCAAAAAAGCACAATAATGATCTCAACATGTCAGTTGAGGAATTACGCAGTTTGGTTGACTACGTGTTCAACCATTCGTTGAACCATTAGCCCCTAGCCACTCCCAAAAC